>ONYC01000151.1 GCA_900321975.1 uncultured Bacteroidales bacterium | reverse complement strand
TCATGATTTCTGTTGTTTTATTGTTTGACGGTGCAAAAGTACAATGCTTTCCGAAACCCTGCAAGAAGGTACCCGAAGGTTAGCCACTTACTTCGGGGTAAGTAATACGGTGAATAAAAGAAACCTGCGATGAGAATTTAACAGTTTTTTAACCAACACATTCGCCATCAGGCCTTCCACAAAAAAGGAAAAGGATGGCGTTTCCTGCATAATTGCTTGCCATCCTATGCTTTATGCCACAGTGCTTCCGTCTTATTGGCGGAAGTCTTTGACTAGGCGGACAGAACGGCCGTAGCCGCGGTCTTTCTCGTAGGTGCATTCGGCGCTGGCGTTGACCACACCGTCGATGAACAGCAGAGCATAGGCCTGGCGGTCGGCGTTACAGGTCGAGGCCCAGTAGCTGCCGCCTTCGCCAATGGTCGAAAGCCACGTGCCGCCGCGGAAACCGGCAGCAGGCAGGAAGACGGCGCCAGCCGTCTCCAGAAGCGCCCATTGCTCGGCGGTGTAGACATTGTCGGCAAAGTGGAGGGTGAAGCTGTTGAGGTTGATACCCACTATCGAATCAATGGATTCAGGACGCTCGAAGCGGTCGGGGAAGAGTATCAGTCCTTTGATGCCGCACACGGTGGCTTCGGCATAGCGGGCGCTGTCGGTGCCGTCGACGGTGGAGGCTGCACGGCGGTTGACGAGGTAGTCCCATTCGTCGCGCGTCAGCGTGCGCCATGTGCCGGGGGCGTCGCTGCCTATAGCGTTGTACACGCCCCAGTCGGCGTATGCCTCGCTGCCGCAGAGGCTCTCGATGTCGTAGTCGCCGTCCTTCTCCGAGCAGGGCGACACATGCCATCCACTGCTGCCCCAGGTGAGGAGGTCGATCCAACCGCTGTTGGTGTCGGACACCGCAGCGTTGGCCTGGCCGAGGTAGTCGTACTGGTGCTCGGCAAAGCGGAAGGTGCCGCTGGCTGTCCCTTCGGCGGTGGCGTGACTGCCAGTGGTGCAGAACTGCAGGTTGCCCGGCGAGAATGATACCAGTTGTCCATCGGCCACACTGAACGAATGTTGCGGAACATCATCAGACCCTTCATGGGTAAACTCTTCGCGACCGCATCCGGCAAAGACGGTACACACAAGCGCGGCGGTTAACAGAAACAATGTCTTTTTCATAAATTGTAGAATTTGATAGTTTGATTAGAGTTTTGTTCGTTATCTTCTATTAACGCCACTCCGCACAAACTATTGTGCCGCACAGTTTATTTGATTTTCCTACAATCCGAACACCTGACGGAAGAAAGCCACCGTGGTGGCAACGACCTGCGGCCGGCGGCGGGTGATGGTGTGGTTCTCGCCTTCGACGACCCGGAGGGTGGCGTGGTCACCGTAGGTCTGCAGGAAGCGCTCGCTGCACCACATGGGGACTATGCCGTCGCGGTCGCCGTGAAGCAGGAGCACTGGGCCGCCGTAGGCGGCTGCGGTGCCGTAGATATCAAGCTGCTGGGTGGTTACGAGGTATTCGCGACCGAGCTTGTACATACCCCAGCAACGGATATACTCCGGCGGGTCCTTGGGGTCGAAGCGGGCGTTGAAGAACTTGCCCCCCTGGCAGGCCTCCTTGATGACGGAGCCAGGTGCTAACAGTACTACTCCGGCAGGGCTGACGCCACCTTCAGCGGCCAGCCGGCCGGCCGTCATCGAGGCCACTACCCCACCCTGCGAATGACCCAGGAGCCCTATGCCACGCACGTATGGAAGACTTTGCACATAGTTCCACACGGCGCGTGTGTCGGCCAGCTCCTTCTCGATGGTCATGTCCTGCTTGCGGCCTTCGCTGCGGCCGTGTCCGTCGAAGTCGAATCGGACGGAGGCGATGCCTGCTTTGGCGAAACCCTTGGCCAGCTGCGGCATGGGGCCGTAGTCTTTGCTGGAAAAAATGCCGTGCATCAGTATCACCATCGGGCAATGGTCCTTGGCGGTGTCGAAGCCGTCGGGCAGGGTAACCTCGAAGGCGATGCCCCCTTCGGGTCCGCTGACGACATATTCCTGCGTCCGGCAGCTGGCGAAGAGCAGAATCCCGAGAAGGGAGATTGCGTAAAGGGCGGCGTGTTTCATACTGATGCCTTTCCCCATTCGAAGTTCTCCCTGCCGGCAGCCACCTCGAAGTTATACTTTACGATGCCGAGGTCGAGCTTGGCCCACCCCACCAGCGAGAAACGGGCATGGGCGGCGACGGTGCGATCGTCCACCAGCTCAAATTCAAACTTCTGCTGGTGCACCGCCGTGGGGGCCAGCAGGGCGGCCTCCATGCCGCGACGGAACCAGTCGGGCAAATCGTCTCTCCGCAGGCTGGCAGCCCGCGTACCAAGGAATTTCTCCATGGGGCGCATGGGGTGTTGCACGCCTTGGTTGGCGCCGTAGCCGAGGGCGACGACACAATGCAGCTTCTCGCCGGCGGCAATCGTGTAGCGGTCGGGCTGCTTGCCCACCGACAAGCCCACCCAGCAGCTGTTCAGGCCCAGCGTCTGAGCCAGCAGCACCAGTCGCTCGCCGTAGTAGCCTATGGCCTCGTCGGCTCCCTTGGGGCCCACCATGGCCAAATAATTGCGCACACCTACAAAGCGGCCGTACTTGACCATGCCGCCAGTGAAGGCCTTTGGTTCGTCGAGCACAAGCTGGATGTGCAGATTACCCTCTTGGTTGCAGAGAGCAATCTCTTCGTTAAGGCGATTGATAATACCAGCCTCGATGGCCTTCTCCTGATACTGCCGCACCGAATGGCGTGCTACGATGGCTTCCTGTAAAGTCATAGTATATGGTTTTCTTACTTAACAATGATGGAGGATTAGGTCGACAATGGGACGGACGGCTTGATCGGTGGCGTAGGGAGCCATACGACTGGTTCGACGGGCAATCTGTCGAGCATCAAAATCAGTCTGCATCAGTTGATTGAGCGCTTTGCGCATCGCCCCGGCAGTGTCGGCTATTTGGCACAATTCTTCAAGGCCGGTGCCGGCTACCATAGCGCTGTTGACGAGGCAATGACGACCGCAATAGAGGGCATGCAGGAGTTTAAGTTTCATGCCGGTAGGTTGGTCGGTGTAGAGGATATTGACCTGAGCCTCGGCCACAAGACGTTGCATTGCAACATCATCAGGCGAGTCAACAAGGCTGACGTTGGGATGATGTCCAATGAGGCGACGGAGCGTTGCCGGAGGATTGAGTCCTGCCACCACAAGGCGGTGAGGGCTATCGGAAAAAACGTTGGTTATCAACCACTCGACAGCATGGATATTCTCGGCCACACTGAGCTGCCCATGGTAGAGGGCGTAATCACCACGACCCTGAAGGGAAGTGACCGCGTCATAGGGGTGGCCTCCCGTGACAAGGTGTACGTTGCGGCAACCCATACGGAGGAAATACTCTCGATCGGCCTCGCTGATGGCATAAACCGCAGCAGCACGCTGAAGTACAGGCTCGTATCGACGTAGCTTGACGGCATCGAGAGCAAGGTATGCCTTACGCAAAGGATTGCGTTCATTGCGGGTGAGGCGGCTGTAGTAGTCAGCTTCCACGTTGTGGGCACGCACCACCATGATTCGGTTGCGCAGGCTGTCGTCTTCGAGCAGCGAACAGCAATGCAACCCTTCGAGGAGAATAGGGTAATTGTCTTGTTGAAGTCTGGATGTCAGTTCCTTGTTGCACCGTGAACTGACAATGAAGGGTCGACGGTCAAACTGCCGCAGGAAGGACATATCGCGTTTATAGTAACATACCTCGACGCAAAGGGGTTCCAGCTCGGGAGCGGCCGAACGACCATAGGTATAGCAATGCAGGTGGATGCGGAGACCCGCGCGACTGAGGGCGCGAAGACGATAGAAGACATCCATCACACCACCGTAGTTGGCTGGCCACGGCACGTTGAAGGAGACTATGTGCAGATCTGTGTTCATAGCTTATTATGTAGTCCGTCCTCTTGATTGCAAAGATCAATCTCCTCGTTTAGGCGACTGATAATGTCATCATCAATCTGCCTCTCCTGATACTGTCGCACCGAATGGCGTGCGGCGTTGGCTTCCTGTAGGGTCATAATATTCCGATTGTTTTCATCATTTCGTGGTAGAAAGAGGCTTTCTCTTCCAGTTTCATGGAGTAGGCACGGGAGGAGGAGGGCATTCGCCAGAGGCGCATCGGGCGGTCGGCGATGGTAAATTCATTATACGTTCCCATTGCGGGGACAGGGACGCCGTAATCCTCGGTCAAGACCGAGAAGCTCTTCTGCCCGGTGCACACGATGTTGTGGCATTGCGGTATCTGCGCCAGCAGGGCGGGGATGTCGGTCTTCTCCACCACCTCCAGGTCCTTGTCCGCGGCGTTGCCGCTCAGGCGGCGGACGGCGCAGGCGGTGTCGTAAATCGCTATTCCACGTGCTTCCAGCAAGGCTTTGATATCCTCCAGTCGGAAGGTCTTGTTGGTGGCATCCACCAACCGCTGCGAGTCGCCGAAGAACACCTGCCCGAAGATTTCCCACATCATGTTGGTGCGGTTGGGGTAGAAGAAATCCATACACCATCTCTTTCTCGGCGGCGGGAAGCTTCCGAGCATCAGCAGACGGGCGTTTGGCGGCAAAAACGGCCGCAATGGATGGCGTTCGACCTGGATCATGGGATTGGGCATCTCTCGACGAAAATAACGCAGCAGAGCCCGAAAAATTGTATTCCTCGCCGCCCACAGAAAAAAAGACCTCTCTGCTCCTTGTGAACAACCTTCGACCATATTGTTAAAAATTATTAATTTTCTACTGCTCTCAGCCTGCTTAACTCTCACTGAATCAAGCGTTGAGCATGAGAAAAGCAGGGGTAGAGTAAGAGAAAAGTAAGAGAAGGTCGGTAACTATCTGGTTTTCAATAGCAACTTTTTGGGTTATGTTAAATAGGGGCTGACGGGAAGGATAATGACCGGGATGTCGCAGGCACCCGGATGGCAGGCACGCCGTAAGCCGCCCTGGGGGGAGCGGGGCGGCGCTGAATGCGCAACGCATTGCTCCCTCCCTCGGCACGGAAATCTGCTTGGAATAAAGACAAAACCGCGCGAAAGCAATTTGCAGAACCCACCGATACTGGTGAGGGGAATCCGGCCGTCAGAGCTCCATCAGCTTGAGGAAACTGGCGGGGACGGGGGTTTCGAACTGCAGGCGGCGGCCGGTTACGGGGTGCTTGAAGCAGAGGCGGTAGGCGTGGAGACAGAGGCGGTTGACGGGCGAGATATCGTCCTTGTAGCCGTACATCGGATCGTGCACCACAGGATGCTTCAGGTCGCGCAGGTGGACGCGTATCTGGTTGCGGCGACCGGTGTCGAGCTTCAGCTCGACGAGGCTGTAGCGCCGTGAGGTCTGCCGCACTTCGTAGTGGGTGACGGCCAGCTTGCCGCCGTTGTCGGTGGGCGACGAGAGGACGCAATACTCGCCGTCGGTGAACCACGAGCGCACCTCTCCCCTACTCGGCTCAATCTTGCCCCAGGCGACAGCCACATAGCGGCGGTCGAACACCATCCCTTTCCAATCCTCCTCGAACTTCTGGCTTACCTCTTTGCTTTTCGAGACGACCATCAGGCCGCTGGTGTCGCGGTCGAGTCGGTGGACGATATGCGCGTGGCAGCGCTGATGGCTGGCCTCGAGGTATTGATTCAGCACGGTGATAACCGTCTTGTCGTTGGGGAACTTCGAATAGCTGAGCAACCCCTCGTGCTTGTTGACCACAAAGAGGTGCTGGTCCTCGTAGACGATATCGAGGTCGCGCGGCCGCAGGCGGTCGCGCCCAGTGGCTTTCTCGACCGATACTTTCATCCCTTTTTGCAGGGGGAAATTGAACTGGCTGGTGCGACGTCCGTCGACATAGACGTTGTGAGCCAGCAGCTCCTTGATGCTGGTGCGACTGCTATCGGGCATCTGTTTTATCAAAAACTCGAGCAGCTCCTGCGGCTCAACGACGGTGTATTCCTGCTTTTTCATTATATTTCTTATTACCTGTGTTGCAAAACGATGACCACTATCTCTTTCTCAACCATTGCTTCATCACGGGGTCGGTCAAAAATATCTTGTTATCCTCCTTTTGTATAAGGTCTTTCTCTATAAGCGACTTCATAATTGTCGCCACATTAGCTGAGGAACCCAAATTGTAACGTTTTATGATTTGACCCGATGACAGCCCGCTGTTGTTTCCGTCAGCCACCGCACGGAGAAAGTTCATCTGGTAAGCCGTCAGACTGTCTGTCTTGGCCTCGAACACATCTGAACACTGAGTTATCAGCTCGCAGAAAGCCTCGTGCAATGCCGCCTCCTCGGTCTTTTTATCCGTACGCAGAAACACGTACCATGACAGCTGCTGCACATACGACGAATTGCCATCCACCTGTGTCACTATCCATTCGGCATGTTTTCGCGTGATGGACTTTCCCTCCTGCTTGAATTTGCCAATTATGTACTTAACCCAGTATTCCATCGGGATACGCTGCAGGTAAATGATATCGCCAAATTTGTAGAATGGTTTGCTTGTGTCGTCGAAAAGCGACTCCATCATGTGTTTGCGGCTGCCTAAAAGGCAATATGATGTTTGTTCGTGGTGCTGCCATACGTTGCGCAACTCTTTTTGGAACTGCAAAGTGTCAACGTATGTGCCTATTTGCTGGAATTCATCGATACACACCACCACACGGATGCCCTTCTTCTTGGCAATGCTCTCTGGCAACTGCAGCAGGTCTTCCATTGAGCGTTCTTGTGGCGACAGCTCCAACCGAATGCTCATTTCGTTGGTGGGGTCGGCCGATGCGTTAATACCAAAACTGAAACGACTGAGGAATGTGCGGGCATTTTCCAACCACTCATCCATTTTGTTTGACGTCTGTGTCAACACTGCAGATGCAAAGCGTTCGCAAAACTCCTCACGGCTGCGACACTGGTGCACGTCGACATACACAACCTTAAGTTTCGCCCCTTCGACCAAATCCTTGGCTTTCTTCACAAGTGAACTCTTGCCCCACCGCCGTGGCGAGACAATAAAAGTATTCATGCCATATTTAAAGTTGGCAACCAACCTCTTGGTCTCTTCTTCGCGATCGGTGAAAGCGTCTCCACTCACCACTTTTCCGAATACAAAAAGACTATTCATAATGCTTCAACT
Organism: uncultured Bacteroidales bacterium; assembly: GCA_900321975.1. Lineage (GTDB taxonomy): Bacteria > Bacteroidota > Bacteroidia > Bacteroidales > P3 > Colimorpha. The sequence goes on along the minus strand of ONYC01000151.1, from coordinate 2,720 downwards.
AATCAATTTGTAACTAATAACGCACTTACTAATATTTTTATTACATCTGCAACAACTTTTTTTGAGGAAAAATACCATAATCATGGATTTTTAGATAGTTTCTCGCCAGTTTAAAAATATTTCGTATTTATGCAACGTCGTTATCATCTGCCGGAATTACCCATAATGTCTAATAATAACAAAAATGTTCTTCAAAAAGATAATCCAAAAGAGAGATCATGACAACCCAAAAGTGCTTTCATCAATGAAAGAAAAGCTCAGTGAGCACGCCACAGAAGAAGGCATCTTTCAACGCTCGGATGAGGTCGCTATTAAAAATCTCTCGACTTGGTTTAAATCATTTGGTTTTGAGCACGTAGATGTTCACATGGAACATGCTACAGAAATGTAACTATTGTTTCACGTGAAACATTAGATTTTACTAGGTTTTCAACAATTTTGGGTATACAAATCAACAACCTCCCAAGGGTTACCTATTCCGCGGATGAATTTCAACATATCGTCGCGCGTTATCACCAGCGATGCGCGGTTGTCGTTGGGGTGGAAACTCACCTTCTCGGCCTGCATCAGGCCCCGGTCGACGAAGAGGGTTACCTCGTGGCCGGTATCGTTTACAAGTGTAAACAGCGACACGCTGCCAGGCTTCACACCCAAGTAGCGCATCATGCGCTCGGGGCTGGCGAACGAAAGCTTGCCCTGATGGAGGCGGTGTTCCATATCGTGGATATCCATCGGGAAGCGGCTGTCCATGATGACAAGGTAGTGCCGGTTGCCCTTATGGTTGCGGAAGAAAAGGTTCTTGCAGAGGGTGGTCCCCTCGCCGCGATAGAACTGGGCGGCAATCTCGATGGTGGGAGCTTCGGGGTGCTCGTAGTAGTCGAAAGGGATGCCCATGCGCTCGAGGGCTTCGTAGACTTGCGGTTGTCCGATCATGACTGCATAGTTTTGTGGTAGACATAACAACCCGCCTCCGACGGATGGTCATAGACGAGCACATCGGCGGGCTCTTTCCTGATAGCCCACACAATCATCATATCGCCGGCGGCCGACACGATGAACACGATGCCCAGCAGCAGCCACAGCAGGCTTCCGACGCAGAAGGCCACCAAAGTGGGCACAATACCCAGCAACAGAAGAGGCATAAGTGCCCCGATGACATACTGCTTCTTGGGCATAGGCACATCGATATGGCAGTACACGCCGCCCGGGAGGAATCCGAAACTGAGGTGGCTGAAGCCCTTGTGGGTGAGAAGGAGCCACGTGATACCGTGCACCAGCTCGTGCACCACTATACCGACCACCATCAGCAGAAGGAACAATGGGAATGTGGAGTTCCACGAACCAAATCCCTTGGCACCGTAAAGATAGAAGTATGCTATGCCGAGCACCGCTCCGACCACCACAAACAGGGCTATCGCCAGCAGGTTGGCGGCCAGCATGCTGATCGTCTTCTTCTGCGGCTCGTAACCTTCCACCACGGGAAGCTCTTCGTGCTTTTTCATCACCACCGCTATTTGATGATGCCCAGCTGGCGGCTCATGTCGAGCATACGGACGATGGGGCGCTTGGCGGCCTCGATCATCTCGGCCGACATAAGTATCTCGGGCTGCTCGTTCAGCAGACAGCGGTAGAGCTTTTCGAGGGTGTTGAGCTTCATGTATGCGCAGTCGTCGCAGGCGCAGCTCTTGTCGTCGCGCAGGGTGATGAACTCCTTGCCGGGATTCTCGCGCTGCATCTCGTAGAGGATGCCCGTCTCGGTGGCCACGATGAACTGCTTGGCCGACGAGGCCTTGATATAGTTCAGCATCGCTTTGGTCGACCCCACGAAATCGGCCACTTTGAGCAGAGCGGGATTACATTCCGGGTGGGCCACCACGGGAGCATCTGGGTGGGCGGCCTTGAGCTTGAGTATGGCTTCTGCCTGCATAGCGTCGTGCACCATGCAGACACCGTCCCAAAGCAACATCCGGCGGCCGGTTACCTGGTTGATATATCCGCCCAAGTTGCGGTCGGGGGCGAAGATAATCTTCTGCTCCTCGGGCAGCGAGCGCACCAACTTCTCGGCATTGCCGCTGGTGCAGATAAGGTCGCTGAGGGCCTTGATTTCGGCGGTGCAGTTGATATAGCTTATCACCATGTGGTCGGGATGCTCGGCTTTGAAACGGGCCAGATCCTCGCCCTTGCAGCTTTCGGCTAGCGAGCAACTGGCTTCCATGTCGGGCAGCAGCACCTTGCGGCCGGGATTGAGGATTTTTGCCGTTTCAGCCATAAAATGGACACCGCAGAACACAATGATGTCGGCCTCCGTACGCTGGGCCTCCTGTGCCAATGCAAGGCTGTCGCCCACATAGTCGGAGAGTTCCTGTATCTCGTGCCGCTGGTAATAATGGCCGAGGATGACAGCGTTCTTCTCGCGTTTCAGGCGAAGAATCTCTTGTTTCAATTGCTCTTGAGTCATAGTGTCGTGATTGATTGTTTGAAACTGCAAAATTACTAAAAAAAACCATTCGCCCGGCAAAAAACTTTCCCCCGCCCTGCCAGATGACCAGCGGGGCGGGGGAAAAGAGTGGTAATTGACAAGGCACAATATGATAGAAACACCATACCTGATACGGCCTACCGTCGCCTACCGGACGACGGTGAGCTTCTTGGTGGCGACGCCCTGGGGGGTGTGGATACGGAGGATGTAGGCGCCGACGGGCCAGAGGCGGACATCGAGG
>ONYC01000152.1 GCA_900321975.1 uncultured Bacteroidales bacterium | reverse complement strand
GAAGAACAATCGAAGAACGATCGAAGAACTATCGAAGAACTATCGAAGAACGGTGGTAGTTGATAGGTAGAAGATAGGGTGTTGATACTGACTTAGAGGGAGTTAAACCTCTTGCAGTTTGGGAAAATCCATGATTTCCAGATCTTTAGGCTGTCCATCGATGGCAAACCGGACGAGCGTTCCGACGCGGTGAAACCCCTGCCGTCCGGATGCTCCGGGATTGATATGCAGGAAGTTATAGTCTTTGTCGTACATCACGCGGAGGATGTGGCTGTGCCCGCATACGAAGATATCGGGTTCGGAGAGTTCGAGCTGGCGACGGATTTCGTAGGGGTAGTGGCCCGGCCAACCGCCGATATGGGTCATCAGAACCCGGAGGCCGTCGCACGTAAAGAAGTCGACCTCAGGCAGTTCATAGTGCAGCGCAAAGCTGTCGCAGTTGCCCCAGACGGCACGTATGGGTTTGAACTGACGCAGTTCGTCGAGCACTCCGGGGCCGATATCGCCTGCGTGCCACAACTCGTCGCAATCCTTGAAGAAGGTGAATACCTGCGGCGGGACGACGCCGTGGGTGTCGGAAAGCACTCCTATCCGCTTCATTCGTTGGCTTTTATCTCCGCAAGGTTCTCGTTGATCATCTCCTTGAGGTAGTTGATGATGTGGATATCGTTTAGGCTCATGCCGTCGAGGGCCTCTTTGAGTTCGTCGGTATCGAGCACAAATTCATCGATATCAGTACGATAGGTGATTATAAAATGGATATCCTCGTGGGCCGAGAGGAGCATCACCAGCGATCCGGCCAGATCGCCCATCGGCGGACGGTCCCAATGGTTGTGCTGGAACCAGAATTCGAGCCGTGTGCCGACTCCCAGTTCGGAGGTGAGTTTCATGCCGCCGCCGCAGTTTTCGGTGTTCATCTTTATCAGCGGCAGGCCGAGCCCCACCTTGCGGGTGGTGCGGCTGGTGGTGTAGGGGTCGGTAACCTTTGCCAGGAATTCGGGCGACATACCCTTTCCGTTGTCCTCGATAGTGAAGTGGAAGTCATTGTTCTTCAAGCTGTCGACGATGGTCAGCTTGACATCTTTCGAACCTGCGGCAGTCGAGTTCTCCATCAGGTCGTATACGTGCATTGCCAGTTCTTTCATATTCTTTCCAATTTGCGGATGCAAAATTACACAAATATTTTCAATTGGGCATAATAAATATTTAGAAACTGCGTTTATATACACACTTAATCAAGACCCCAGAGAAGTGCGAATACTAGCAAAAACGCTCACAACAATACTGACATTCACGCTTTTGGCAGCGTGCACCGACGACAGCGGATTCACACCGCCATCGTTCATCCACCTCGACGGAATCACCGTGGCCCCCTCGACATCGAGCGGTATCGGACACGGCGATGCCGGCTTTTACACCTCGGATATTGTTGCCGCCTATGTGGTAGCCCACTACCCCGACGAGATGAAGGTCGACACCATCGGCCTCTTCCGCACGCCGTTCACCGTGCCCGTGCTCTACAGCGGCGAGGTCGACTACCTTGAGTTCTACCCCGCCGTCGAGATGAGCGGCATCTCGCTGGCCCTTCCGTTCTACACCTACTACAACAAAATCCGTATCAGCGACACCCTGCTCCGCAGCGGCGACACGCTTGATTTCGGCACCCTACAGACCACCTACAACCCGCAGACCGACATCCCGCTGCTCTACGAACCCTTCGAGCCCACCGAGGCCGACGTGGCCACCGACTCGGTGGTCGAGTGGGTGCGCCATGATCGCGACGGTGCCTGCGTGGGCGAAGGATACGGCCGCGTCGCGGTAACACCCGACAAAACCAGCATCCCCTTCGCCATCGACCACACTTTCCGCCTTTTCGACCAGACGAAAATATGCTATCTAGAACTTGACATAAAAACCACAACATCCGTTGAAGTCTATATGCATGCCGCCTACGACGAGGGTGCCGTCGAGGAGCGATTGCCCGTGATGCGCATCAACCCCATCGACCATTGGCAGCACATGTATATCAATCTCGGCCGCACATGGACCGAATTCAACCACGCCAGCAAATTCCGCCTCAGCTTCGCGGCCCTGAATGCCGACAGCGAAAGCGGCGAAGTGCTGATCGACAACATAAAAGTGCTGTCGACAAACGTTGTGTTGTAGAAGAGAACCCGACATGAAGAAAAAGCAAACCGCCAAATATATTGTTTTCGACACCCTTTCGGCCATGTTGGCATGGGCGTCGCTGTTCCTGTTCCGCAAAATCTTTGTCGAACAGATGGGATTCCACGATGCCGGACAGGTGTTCTGCGACACCAACTTCTGGCTCGGTCTGGTGCTGGTGCCGATCGGATGGCTCTCGCTCTACACCCTGCAGGGCACCTATCGCAATGTGCTACGCAAAGCACGCGTCAAAGAGCTGATCGACACCGCCGTTGCATCGCTCATCGGCGTTATCGTCATCTTCTTCGTGCTGCTCATCGACGACGAGATAACCACCTACCGCAACTACTACGCCTCGTTTCTCTTCCTGCTGGCGGTCCATTTTTTGCTCACCTACGCTCTCCGAGTGGCCGTCACCAGCCAGACGGCACGCAAAGTGCACACCCGCCAGCTCGGCTTCCCCACCCTTCTGGTCGGCGGCGGCCCGAAAGCCTACCAGACATACCTCGACCTTGAGAACCAGGAGACCTATTCGGGCAACCTTTTCATAGGCTATGTTACCGTCAGCGATATCGACAATCCGCAGCTCGACTGCGTGATGCCACGCCTCGGGAGCCTGGACGACATGCGCTCGCTGGTGGAGAAGCACCATATCGAGGAGGCTATTATCGCGGTCGAGGACTCGGAGCAGCAGCGTATAAGCGACATCCTGCACGCCCTCTACTTCTGCGGCGACATAATCATAAAGATTACCCCCGACGCACGCGACATTATCGTGGGATCGGTGAAACTCAACTCGATATTCCACTCGCCCCTGATCGTCATCAACAACCGCCTGATGGAGGAGTGGCAATACTCGGTGAAACGTATTGCCGACATAGTGATTTCCATCATCGCCCTCGTGCTGCTGTCGCCCGTGTTCCTGCTGACGGCCCTAATCGTGAAACTCACCTCCCCTGGTCCGGTATTCTATGCACAGGAGCGCGTCGGCTACCACGGGAAGCCGTTCAAGATGCACAAATTCCGTTCGATGTATATCGATGCGGAGGACAACGGCCCCGCCCTGAGCAAGGACGACGACCCGCGCATCACCCCCTTCGGACGCTTTATGCGCAAAGTGCGCCTCGATGAGATACCGCAGTTCTACAACGTGCTGAAAGGAACGATGAGCCTAGTTGGCCCACGTCCCGAACGGCAGTACTATATCGACCAGATAGTGAAGCGGGCACCGGAATACCTGCTACTTCAGCGTATCAAACCCGGTATCACCTCGTGGGGGCAGGTGAAATACGGTTATGCATCGACCGTCGACGAGATGGTCGAGCGCCTGCGCTACGACTTGCTCTATTTGGACAACATGTCGCTTACCACCGACCTGAAGATACTTGTCTACACAGTGATCATCATCTTCCAAGGTCGCGGAAAATAACAGAAGGAAATAATAATTTGACAATGAAAAAGAATACCCTTATCCTGATTGCAGCCGCACTGCTTGCGGCAGGATGTGCCGAGAAAAAGAGCGGTGAACCACAACTGAAAACCATCGAAGACACCCTATCGTGGATTATGGGCGAGAGCTTCGCCCAAACGCTGCCACAAGAATCGTTCTTCAAACTCAACAAAGAACTGATGTTCGAGGCTATCCGTTACACCCTCGAGGGGCGCGAACAGCCCATCGACGACACCACCTTCAACGGCGGTATGCAGTATATCATGTTGCAGAACTACGCATACCAGAAGAAGCAGGCCGAGCGAAAACGGCAGATGGCCGACTCGATACAGACCGTCTTCTTCAGGAATCTCGTTGCCACCAACAAGAATGTCAAGCAACATCCATCCGGATTCTACTACGAAGTGCTGCGTGAAGGCAAGGGGCCACGCGCCAAATATGCCCAACGTATACGCTTCGACTACCGCAGTTTCCTGCTCGACGGCACCGCTTTCGACCAGACATACGGCCGTCGCGACCCGATCATCCATGTAATAGGAGCCCCTATGTTCCCAGGCTTTATCGAAGCCTTCCAGCTGATGAACGCTGGCAGCTCATATCGATTCTACTTCCCTTATCAGCTGCTTGCCAACGAAGAGACCTCGGGTTCGGTAGAAGCCTACACACCGATGATCTACGAAATCGAACTTTATGAGACCTACAACGATTGATTCTCTCCAAACAGAACAAACATTACAACACAAGAATATGACAACCAAGACAAGAACACTTACCCATATAGGGATTGTCGACGCCGCATTGCTCACCGCCGCATGCCTTATCCCTGCAGCATCGCACCTGCTGGCGTTCCCGCTCTATATGCTCAACCCCATGCTGGCGCTGCTTTTGGCGGCCATCGTCCTAGGACGCGACTGGCGCAACGCCCTCGTAATGGCCGTGCTGCTGCCCGCCATATCGTTCCTGTTCACCGGCATGCCCACAGCATCGAAAATGGTCTGTATGATGGCCGAATATGCCGTTGTGGCTTCGATCTTCGGACTGCTGCAGAGAAAATGGAGCGCTCTGCCCGCCGTGCTTGTGGCAATCTTGGCCGGCAAAGTGGCCTACTATGCCCTGAAAGCGGTCATCATAGCACCATCCGTGCTGGTCAGCACCGAATGGACAATCCAGCTCATTGCCGTGATGCTCTGGGCCGGACTGTTCGCCCTGCTCTACAAAAAAATCTGAAACGATGAGAAACATTGCGGTGATACTGGCCGGCGGCATCGGTAGCCGAATGAAAAGCGAAGCTGGATTGCAGCCTGCTTTGCCCAAACAATTTATGCCTTTGGCCGGGCGTGCCGTGATTGAACATTCACTCGATACCTTCGACAGCCATCCTGCTATCGACGAGGTGGCCGTCGTGGTACACCCCGACTGGCGTGCCAAAATGGAGGAAATTGCCGCAAGCGGCCGGTGGAAGAAGCTGAAAAAGATTATCGATGGCGGCTCGGAACGCTATATGTCGAGCATCAATGCCATCATGACATTCATCGACCGCCCCGACGACACCAACTTGATGTTGCACGACGCGGCACGTCCGCTGGTATCGGTTGAGATAATCGACCGAGTGGCAGCCGAGCTTCAGCACAGTCCGGCTGTTGGTGTGGCAATACCAAGCACCGATACCATCTGGGAGGTACATCCCGATATCAGCGAGACCCATATCGGCCGGTTTGTGGCCCGTACCCCCGAACGCCGACTTATGTGGCAGGCCCAGACTCCGCAAGCATTCCGGTTGCCGCTGATCCGCGACGCATACCAATGCGCCCTGCAGGACCCGCAGTTTGCCGCAACCGACGACTGCTCGGTGGTGCGCCGCTATCAGCCCGGCACAAAGATTAGCGTTGTGGAAGGCGATATCACTAATTTCAAACTGACCACCCCGACAGACATGAGCCGCGCCGAGGCTCTGCTTCTGGGCATAAAAAGATAACAAGAACATGGAGAAGCCAATATTCATAGCAGGCCCTTGCGTGATAGAAAGCCCCGAACTGCTGGCCACCGTGGCCGATGAGCTGGTCAGGCTGAACCGGAAGTACGGTATCGACATCATTTTCAAATCGTCGTTCGACAAAGCCAACCGCACTTCGCTACGCTCGTATCGCGGCCCCGGCATCGACAACGGACTGCAGATGTTGGCCGACATACATTCGAAATACAGACTGCGCATACTGACCGACATTCACGAAGCTTGGCAGGCCGAACTTGCCGGCCAGGTTGTCGACGTGCTCCAGATACCTGCTTTCCTCTGCCGGCAGACCGACCTTCTGGTTGCTGCCGCAAAAACAGGCCGTATAGTAAACATCAAGAAAGCACAGTTCCTCAGCGGCGCCGACATGCGATACCCTGTGGAGAAAGTGCGCGAAAGCGGAGGAAACGAGGTGTGGCTTACAGAACGTGGCAACACATTTGGATACAACAACCTTGTGGTAGACTTCCGCAATATCCCTGACATGCAGCAGTTCACCACGACGGTAATCATGGACTGCACCCACTCGGTGCAACGACCGGGGGCCGCCGGAGGCAAAACCGGAGGCGACAGACGTTTTGTTCCGGCTATGGCTTTGGCGGCGAAAGCATTCGGCGCCAACGGATACTTCCTTGAAGTGCACCCCGATCCCGACAATGCACTAAGCGACGGACCAAACATGCTGCCGCTCGGCGAGTTGGAGAACGTAATAAAAAGTCTGCTAAACTAACTGGGAAATGGATATAATTGAAGTTGGGAAACACTGCCTTCAGGACGAGGCACAAGCCATACTGGACCTTGTACCACGCATCGGCTCCGATTTCGAGCGTGCTGTGGACATGATATACAATTGCCACGGTAAGTTTATCATTACCGG
>ONYC01000168.1 GCA_900321975.1 uncultured Bacteroidales bacterium | reverse complement strand
TTCGATCGTTCTTCGATAGTTCTTCGATCGTTCTTCGATTCGAATCGAAGAACGATCGAAGAACTATCGAAGAACGATCGAAGAACGTCCGGTGTTGAACCGCCGAAAACGGCTTCCTGAAGGACGGTTTTCGGCCTGTTATGTTAAAAATATGTTAATTTTTTGGTGCGTTGTAGTTTTTCGTCGAGTTGCTCCGTTATTATAACTGTGAGAAAGGACGATCCATTCGACGCGATGCTGCACCGCTATCGCGGTCTGCTCTTCACCCTCTGCAGTCGGTTCAGACACAGAGGGTTGGATGTCGACGACCTTATCCAGGAGGCCACCATCGCCCTCTGGCGCAACCACGAGATGCTGTTGGAGCAGGGGAGGGTGCAGCAGGCGGCGCTGGTTTGGAAGATAGCCCGCAACGCTGTGATCGACGCTCTGCGCCGCTATGAGAACCTCGACGAGGTGCCAGAAGGCTATGACTCGACGGCCGACGAGCGGACCCTGATGCAGGAGCTGCACGAAGAGATTGCCCGCCTCGACGAGCCCGACCGCTCGATTGTCCGCCTGCAGCTCGAGGGCTACAGCTACGAAGAGATCGGCGGCATGCTGGGAATGACCGAGAAGAACGTGAGCGTGAGGCTGGTGAGGGCGAAAGACAAATTGCGCAACGCAATGCTGAGTTGAACCTGAAAGAGTGAAAATAATAGTAAAGAACCGTATATCAGGATATTTATTCTGAGCGAAACAAGAAACAATATGGACGAGAAACGATTTGAAGAACTTTGGCAGAGGGCCGAGGCCGAGGGTTACGCCTCGAAGATGGCCGCCGAATTCCCCGCCTGGCGCTCCGCACGGCGGCGGACGGCAGGCATCGCCACCGGTCTGGCAATGGCCGTGATTGTGGCTGTGCCGGCGCTGAATCATATCCAGCCCTCGGAACAAATCTATTGCAACAACCCGGCTTTCAGCAACAGCCACTGGACCGAGATGGCATCCACGCTGCTCATGGAGTCGTAAGAGTCGGAAGATAAAAAGTCAAGAATAAAGATGAAACGATTGTTATTAATAATGTTGGTGCCGCTGATGCTGCTGGTGGCCTGCTCGTCGGAGCCCGCCGAAGGCAGCCTCTACCACCGCTATGCCGACCGCAAGGGCCTGACTGTGGCCGAGGTCGACGGTTTCGGCCTGAACGACAGCGTACGGGTCGACGTGGTGATGCTGCAGGCCGAGAGCGCCGAAGAGTGGCAGAGCCTCTGCGCCGAGTTCGACGTCCGCGGCGACGAAGGGACCGTCAGCTGGCTGGGCGACACCGAAAATCCCGCCGTCCGCACCCAGTGGAACGGTTCGCCCCTGCTGCGCGTCATCGCCTCGCACTCGCGTCGCACAATCGGCTTCTACCGCATCGACAACGATACGCAGTACGAAGCCCTGATCGACTACCAGCTGCAGTCGCAGATGGCGGCAAATTAATCATAGTACATATAAAGACTAATAAAGAATATAGATATGAAAAAGATATTGATCAGCATAATGACCGTCGCCGGATTCCTCGGTTTTGTGGGATGCGAGAAGGTGAACCCGACTCCCGAGGCACCGCAGGGACACGATATTTTCTACACCGTCAGCGAAGGTGCCGCCGTCCCCGGATTCTCGGGCACCACCGTCCACCTCGGCACCGAGTCGGAGTTCGACGCCCTGCTCGACCGTTTCTGCAGCTATGCCCAGAACGGCGACCAGGTGATGTTCTGCGGTTCGCGCACCTCGAGCAGTACCAAGGATGCCGGAACCAACACTCCCACAACCATATCAACCTCGAGCCGCGACGAACTCAAAACCTGGATGAAAGAGATGGAGAAAGCCGGCAAGACCGTCCGCATCACCTACGACAACGGCACATGGAACGGTACCGCCTATCTCAACCTCGGTCAGGACGATATGCAGCAGCTGCAGAACTATACAGGCTCGCTGGTCTACGTCCCCGCTCCCGTGCTGGAAGAGCCCCCGATGGGCGGCGTGGTCTGGGCTATGCAGGTCGGTGCCGACAGCACACTCATCATCACCGTGCACGGCATGCTGATGTGGTTCGACTCGATCGACGACAATATGCGTCTGATCGAGGGCGCCACCGTGTCGCTCGAAGGTGTTGTCGGAACGCATACCGACTTGGAAAACAATCAGTTTATGACCATCGGCTTGAATGTCGAAGAAGAAAAATAAAAAAAAATTCACCTTGTTGTAGTTTTTCGGCAAGTTGATACGTTCTTATTAGCGAAAACAAAATCAAACAAAACATAAACAATCAAAAAACACAAATCAAAATGAAGAAAAACATTCTTATCCTGGCCGCTGCCGCCCTGTTCGCCTTTGGTATGACCTCCTGCACCGACGAGCCCATCGTCACCAACGGTCAGAATCCCGCCAGCAATGCCCGCGTGAAAACCACCGCCGACCTGCACAACACCGACTGGACCTACACCGTCACCACCACCGAACTTATCAACAACCTCTTTGGTACCAACCTCCCCTGCACCGACAGCACTGCTGAGGAGACCTACACCTTCGGTCTGAACTTCGACGGCCAGTACGCCCACTTCAGCTTCCCCGAGAACGTCATGGCCTTCGGTGGCGACGAGGGTGAACTGGGACAGATCTCCGGTGTCTCCTACGAGTATGCCTACAACGGTTCCACCCACACCGGTTACCTGACTGTTGCCGCCGAGGACGAGAACGGCAACGACGTGCCTGCCCAGCTTGAGTTCACCTACGACGACGCCACCGACGTCATCACCTTCAACCTGGACATGTTCTACGCCGAGGACGGTACCCCCGTTACCCTCACCCTCAACTTCGAGCGCGTTGAATAAAAAAGGTTAATATGTGTAAAAAAAGGACGCCTGCCAGCCGGCAGGCGTCTTTTTTTTTGTAGAGCTTGTAATTTTTAACTCTCGAAATACGTTATTATAATGTGAAGGACACAGAAACGTTCAATGAGTTGATGCTCCGCTACCGCGGGTTGCTCTTCTCGGTCTGCCGCCGCTATAGTCGCGACGGCCTGGAGGTTGACGACCTGCTGCAGGAGACCACGCTGGTGCTGTGGAACCTTCGCGAACAGCTCTTTAGCATCACATTGTCCCCGAAACAGGCAGCATGGATATGGCGCGTGGCGCGCAGCACCTGCATCGACCTGCAACGCAGAAGAAGCAACAACATCACTCCGCTACCCGACGACTACGACACTCCCGCCGACGACACCACGCTGCACGACACCCTACACGAACTGATAGACCAACTGCCCGAACCCGACCGCACCATAGTGACCATGCACCTCGAGGGCTACGAATACAAAGAGATTGGCCACAAGACTGGCCTGACAAAGAACCACGTAGGCATACGCCTTATGAGGATAAAAGATAAACTGAAACAACAATGGAACACAATATGACATTCGACAGCATTTGGGAACAGGAGGAGCGACAGGGCTTGCTGCGGCGTCTGCGGCATGACTATCCCGCCTGGTTGCGCCGCCGCCGACAGCGTCGCACTGCGCTGGCAAGTATCGCCGTGCTGGTGGTCGCCGGAATTTCAATTTTCAACTTTCAATTTTCAACATCAAAAGATTACGACTACGTATGCTGCAACCGCAGCGGCATCGCCGAAGGCCACTGGGCCAAGGTAGCCTCGAACATCTTGACAACAGAGACATTATGAAACGCCTATTATTCATATTACTGCTGCTATTGGCATTTCTCTCCTGCTCGCGCGAGGTGGAGGAGGTGCCGCTGTACCGGCAGTATGCAGCGCGGCCGGACCTGACGGTGGCACAAGTCAAGGGATTCCAGCTCTGCGACACGGTGAAGACCGACGTGGTCATCCTCGTTGCCGACGACAGCACCGCATGGGCAGGCTTGAAAGAGGAGTTTGACATCCGCACCTCGGAGGGCGTCACCAGCTGGATGGGTGACATCGACAAACCCGCCAAGCGTGTGAAGCGCAATGTGCGCCCCGCC
>ONYC01000154.1 GCA_900321975.1 uncultured Bacteroidales bacterium | reverse complement strand
GCGAAGGCTTCCGATGTTGAGTATGTAGCCGTTGTCGCGCCCCTTGGGATGGAACTGCAGGTGGCCCTCGGTGGTGTTGTATGCGGGAACGGCCACGAGGGTGATGCCGTCGGACAGACGCCGCTTGTCGCCATTCTTCATGGCGGTGCCACTGCCATATAGCTCGACGCAACGCGGATTCATGATGAGTTGCGTCTGGTCGGTGGTGAGCAGGCGGATGGCCGCGGTGTCGTAATGGTCGAAATGCTCATGCGTTACGAGGATGATGTCGGCCATGGGCAGCGCGCTATAGTCCACCTTGCGTTCGCGCAGCTGTGTTACTGGGTCGACATAGATTGTGCGACCGTCGTATTCGATGCAGATGCTGGCATGCGTCAGTGCGTGAATCTTGACCAGACCGTCGTCCATGTGGGTGGCGAATATGTCGGTCTCCATGGTAGTGGTAGTCTTGCCGGCCTTCTGCCAGGCGAGTATGCCGCAATCGAGGTTGTAGACGGTGCAGCCGTTGGCGGCCAGCTGCTGGGCGGCCGTAAGGCTCCGCCTGCCCCCGCGGCAGTAGACAGCCACCTCGCCCTCGATGCCTTTGATCCGTTCGGCAAAGTTGGCAGCTTTCACGTCGATATTTTCCGCCCCTAGGAGGTGCCCTGCGGCATATTCCTCGGGTGTGCGCACGTCGACGAGGCGCACATCGTTCCGAGCCATGATTCCGGCAAATTCATCTGCGCCGACGGTCTTCACCGCACGGTGACCTTGTCCGTTCCCGCAGCCACAAAACATGGCCGCAAACATAGTTATCATAAGTATTTTTTTCATTGGAAATGCGTTAATGTGTTAGGGTAATAGTAATTCACCTTCGGCGACGATGGCTGCGGTGCCACCGACATATATGGTGCCGTCTACGGCTATGCGTGTGGCCACCACTGAGGGGCGTCCCATCGCCTCGCCCTGGAGGAATGCGAAGTCGCCCTGCTGGGGGATAACGCCATTGACTGCCAGATAGTGCGTCAGCGCGGCGTTGGCGGTGCCGGTGGCCGACTCCTCGGGTATGTCGTACAGCGGTGCGAAGTCACGCACGTGGGCGGTGATGGGGAATGTGTTAATGTGGGAATGTGTTAATGCGTTAGTCGGAAGGGCGAAGACGTGGAAACTGACGGCCTCGAGCATGCGGCTGACGGTGGCAACGGCGTCCATAGCGGGCTGCAGGGCGTTGAGGGTGGCTACATCGGGCACCGGGATCATAATGTCGGCCAGGCCCGAGTATGCTATTTGTACGGGCAGGGTGGGGCGGTGGTCGATCCCCAGGGCACGGTATATGGCTTCGGTATCGGATATGGTCTTTATAATGCGTGGCTCGGCCATTTGCATCATCACGCGTTCGCCGGCTTCAATCGCCAGGTCGCCGGCCAGTGTATGGCACAGGCAGCGCCCCGCGGCCTGCCCAAGGCGGTGCAGCAGGGCGAAGGTGGCAATGGTGGCATGCCCGCAGAGTTCCACCTCAGCCGCAGGCGTGAAGTAGCGCAAGTGGTATTCCGTTGGTGAAAGCCGGCGGACGAACGCCGTCTCGGAATAGCGCAGCTCCGACGCCACCTGTAGCATCAACCCCTCGTCGGGGAACGCCTCTCTGTCCAACAGCACAACTCCGGCCGTATTTCCCCCGAAGGGGCGGTCGGTGAAAGCATCGACGATATAGTAGCGCATGGTCAGTTGGCCGGGGCCCATTTGCAGCGCACGGGCGACACGATGGCACCCTCTTTCTTCAGGGCGTCGAAGGCCTTGTCGACCTCTTTGCGGTCGGCGTTCAACATCTTGGTTACATCGCCTGCCGATACGGGCTTGCCAGCCTCACGCATGGCTTTCAACACTTGGTCTTTCATGGTCTTAATGCTTAATAAATATCTTTTGCAAAGATACACATTTTCTTTGGATTGAGGAAAAATATTTTGCCATGTTGTGGGAATCGTGTATTTTTGCACCATCGTTCAAAAGAAAAAGTAAGATGAAAAACAGAATGGTATTTGTGGCATTCGCCGCATTATTGGCGTTGACGGGCTGCAGACAGAACAGGCCCGCCGGGTTCGACTGGGACAATAACGACAGGATAGAATACCTTGTCGACTACACGGTCAGCTTCGCAGCCGACCACGATAGTACCATGCAGTTGACGGCCACGAGCAATTACGGTACTGCGAAGGTTGTCCAGATCGAGACGGAGAACCTGATAGGCGAAGATGGCAAGTTGGTAAAGAACACCTTTATCATTCTTGAAGACGTTGCCCCTGTGGGCAAAAGCATCACCCTGCACCGCGACAGTTTGTCGTACACTGGTGGGAAGCCGGAGTTTGTCCATAACCGGACCGTCGGCAGCGACGATATGGTCGAGATAAGAATCACGGGCAGCGACGACTACCCGCTGTATTCCATTCGAGACAATATGTTCTACGATCCATACGATGCCCAGTCCTTAACCATACCCGGCGGGCGGCAGTTCTCCATCGTACTGCCCGTCATGACCGAACAACGATACCCCAAAGAAAAAGAGAGCCATACCATACAGATTGGCTTTGGTATCGATAGATAAAAGAATTGAAAACAGGAAATAAATAAAGGGTGCCCTTGTGGGGCACCCTTTATTATTTATAATCCGGCAATGGATTATTTGTACTCGGCGAGGATGCCGGGAACCTGGTCGGGGGTGAGGCGGCCGTAGACCTTGTCGCCAATCATGGCGACGGGGGCGAGACCGCAGGCACCGACGCAACGGAGGGTGTTCAG
>ONYC01000156.1 GCA_900321975.1 uncultured Bacteroidales bacterium | reverse complement strand
GGGTGAAGAGTCTAACGGTGAAATGCTTGTGTTTGCCAATTAAGTTAATAAGGAATAAAATAAAATCTTTATTATATTTAATAAAAAAAATTGCTCGACATACGAATTTCACCGTTTCACCCTTCACCCTTATCTGCACACCGTTCTTTTTTCGCCGGTACAGCAGCTGTCGCTTATACGGTTCCTAATATATAATGCAAAGCATTTCCGCTGACAATCAATCTGTTGGCTGGAAATCGTTTCGCCAATAGGACTGCGCGGTGTTTTCTTTCGTACTTTTGCAACTGAAAACAAAAACGTATTTTACTATGCAAAACGACTCAATATCAGACACAATACACACCAGCAGCCAACAAGGTGGAAACAATCCAATCCGTGCCTCTGGCATGCATACCTGCGGCATGCCGGGCGAATCCTTACAGAAGCCTGATAGAAGCTTGATAGGAGCCTGATGGGTAAAAATATGCAGTACCGCACTGCAGATTAGCCACATAAACCGTGCAGCGGCTAAGCATGCAAACTGTGAACATTTTTAATAAGTAGTTAAGTAGACAGTAGTTAAGTAGTTAAGTAGACAGTAGTTAAGTGGTTAAGACAAATGCAATGCGGTTTACGAAACATTAGCCATCATTATGGTCGCTGTGCTCAAAATCTTGAAAAGTAGTTAAGTAGACAGTAGTTAAGACAAATGCAATGCGGTTTACGAAACATTAGCCATAATTCTGGTCGCTTCGCTCAAAATCTTTAAAAAATCGGACAAAAATCTTTCTATGATTTGGAATGGAATTTGCTTTTGTCTTAACTACTTATCTACTGCCTACTTAACTACTAAGATTTTTTGTTGATTTTGAGCCCGCAGGGCGACCCCAACATAAGTTTCAGGTTTCACAGGTCCCAGTTTCAAGTTCCAAGTGGCTGACAACCTCCCATTATTTTTTCTGGTCGCTGCGCTCAAAATCTTGAAAAAATCTAATTTAAAATCTTAGAAAAATTATTTATCCAATCCTTAATGATTTTGGCAATTCTCCAATTCTCTAATTCTTGATAAGAAGAATCCCCCGCATCATAGGATTTTTTTCCGATTTTCGAGAGATTTTGAGCCCGCAGGGCGACCCCAACATAAGTTTCAGGTTTCACAGGTTCCAAGTTTCAAGTTCCAAGTTCCGGTGGCTGGCAACTATCGCTGTGGATATGGGGGAGGGAAGGGGTCAGTTGATGGGCTGCACCATGCGACGGAGCATCTCGACGTCGAGCTGCTGGTAGGTGATGGCCGAGCTGTCGGCGAAGTTCTCGCGGTTGGCGTTGTAGGTCTCCTGGTCGTATTCGGTGGCTTTCTCGAAGAGGCTGCGCGCCACGAGGAGTTTGAGCTCGTGGAAGTCGATCTGTCCGGCACGGTAGCGTTCGATGTCGCGGGCGGAGAGGTATTTGCTCACTTTCTCGAATTTGTTTTCGGGCAGGCGCCCGTCGGGGTCGAGGCTGCGCTCGAGGTCGGGGAAGTTCACCCACGAGGTGATGGTGGTCTCGAGCAGCGAGAGTTTGTTCCGGTTCTTGTCGGTGTAGTAGCCGAGGTAGGCGTGGCAGGGCTCGACGAAGATGACGGGCTTGAGGCCCATCTTGCGCAGAATGGAGGCGAAGAAGACGCAGGCATCGACGCAGTTGGCCTGGCGCGACTGCCACACTTCGTCGAAGAAGCGGATATGCTGTACGTTGGCCCGCGGCGAGGGGTTGGAGGTGCAGGTGATGGAGCTGTAGGTGATGCCGCGGTCGAGGGCGTAGTACCACACGGCGAAGACCTGCTCCCTGACGGCTTTCTCGCCGTTCATATATCCCGCGATGCGGTTGATGATTCCTTGGTCGGTTATCTCGGCGAGGATCTGTTCGATCTGCGGATGGTCTTCGTTGACATAGGCAGTGAAGAGCCAGCGGAAGTCGTTGTACTGGCTGTTGAGTTTGAGGGAGAGCGGGCATTCGTTGATGGAGCGGTAGCCGAGGTGGAGGTTTTTGATGTCGACTTCCTCGTCGTTGATGAAGCAGGTGAAGGTGAGGTCGACGGCACCCGGCTGGCGGGTGCGCCGCAGGATGTCGTATTTCCATTTCAGCGAGGGTTGGAAGGTGTAGCGCTCGCCGCGGCGGGGGAGGATTTCCTGGAAGATGGTTACGTAGTTGAGCGACGACGAGTCGATGACCACCCGGAGCACGCTGTTGTCGCGCGGGGCTGTCACAGCGATGTTGAAGATGTCGGGCTGGGCGCCGGCGGACGACTGGTTGAGGCCGAGGATGAGGGCGGGGTAGATCTGGTTGTCGAAAAGGGGGTTGTATTCGGACACAAAGTCGACCTGGCGCGGGTCGAACTGTTTGTTTCCGGCTTTTTTCTGGCATGCGGTGAAGGCCATCAGGGCTGCCAGGATGAGGAGTGCTGTTTTTTTCATTGTATGCGGTCGGGGTTTTGTTCAACAAAGTCGGCCCATTGTTTCTTTCTGGATTTTTGTTTTTTCGTTTTCGGGGCCAGTTCCTCGCGCAGGGAGGCCATGGGGTTGGTGAGCTGCATGTGGCAGGTGTAGGCGACGGCCAGCGCGTCGGTGGCGTCGAGGTAGCGGGGCGAGTCGTCGAAGCCCATGATGGAGCGGAGGATGGCCGCAACCTGCTCCTTGGAGGCGTTGCCGTTGCCGGTGACGAGCTGTTTGATGACCGAAGGTTCATATTCGGTGTAGCTCAGGTCGCGGCTCAGCGCGGCGGCGATGGCTACGCCCTGGGCGCGCCCCAGCTTGAGCATCGACTGCACGTTCTTGCCGAAGAAGGGCGCTTCGATGGCCAGATGGTCGGGATGGAAGCTGTCGATGATGCGCAGGGTGGAATCGAAGATGCGGCGTATGCGGTCTTTGAAGTCGGGGATGTTCTTGAGATAGAGCACATCCATGGCTTCGATGCGGAAGCGTCCGCCCTCGGTGTCGAGAAGGCTGTAGCCGAGGATGCGTGTGCCGGGGTCTATTCCAAGGATGAGCATGATGGTGTATGGGTGTAATGGTGTATTGGTGTATGGGTTGGGGCAGGAATTTGGAACTTGAAACTTAAAACTAAAACTTAAAACTAAAACTTAAAACTTTTTTGTTATTGTGAGGGTGAATTTTTTTTCGATCTTGCGGCGGAGAAGGTAGAGAATGGCCACGTAGAGTGCGAGGATGGCGATAGCGGCCACAGCGACGAGCCATTCGGCGGCCCCGACGGCCGAGAGGGCGACTATCGCGGCAATCATCACCAAGGCGGGCAGCACGTAGGCTATCCATACGGCAAGCATGCCCCGGCTCTGGTCGATATTGACCACGACGGTCTCGCCGACCTCGAACGACTGCCATTCGGATGTCGGCACACCGACGGTTTTGTTTTTCGATTCGGCAAAGCCGCATTTCGAGTGTGCCTCGCAGGAGGCACAGGCACTTGTCGATGCAATTTCGACATCGACATATCCGTTGCCGACGGCTTTCACCATTCCGTCGTGTGATGCTATTCTTTCCAGTTGCGCCATGCTATTACTCCGTTACAGTTTTTGACACATTTGCCGCGAAGGTCGACGTTGCTTACGGTGCCGTTGTAGACCACCTCGGCGCGCCCCCATTCGAAGGGGGAGGCGTAGTCGAACACGAAGGGCATATAGACGTCGCCTTTGGTGTCGATATAGCCCCACATGCCGTTGAAACGCACGCAGGCGAGCCCTTGGGTGAAGTGGAACGCCTGGTCGAAATAGTAGGGGATTACCAGTTTGCCGTCGATGTCGACAAAGCCCAGCTTGCCGTCCTTCTCGACAAGGGCGAGCCCGTCGTGGTAGATATATTTGTCGCCATGTGGTGTAGCGTCTTCATATTCGAGGGGAAGTATGGCTTTCCCCGAGGCGTTGATGATGCCGAATTTCTTGCCTTTGGCTACCTTCGCACGGCTCTCTTTAAAGGGCGAAGCTTCGGTGTACTGGCAGGGAATGACCTCTTTGCCGTTGGAGTTGAGATAGCCGTAGAGGCCGTCGCGCATCACCGAGATGCGTCCTTCGGACAGCGGTCCCGGGTTGCTGTATACGAATTTGGTGAGGGGTTTGAACCGATAGTCGAAAAGGGCCATCCCCAGAGAGTCGCCGGCGAAGAAAAAGCCGTCCATCGGCATCGTGATGTATTCGTACATGAAAGGCAGCATCTCGCGGCCGTTGCGGTCGATGATTCCCCAACGGGAATAGCGTTGGGCGGCCGCATAGCCGTCGATCATGATAGAAAGGTTCTCATAGATGGGTTTGAGGGTCTGACGCCCCATAGTGTCGATAAAGGTGAAGGCGACGGAGAAGCTGTCGATATCGATCAGTACGGGGGCGAGGTTTTCCGAGAAGGGGCCTGCAAGACGGTAGCTCGGCGGTACAATCTCGTGGCCTTCGAGGTCGCAGTAGCCGTTGAGGTCGTTCTTGGTTACCCGAATGCGGCCGCAGGATGGATATTCCACATCGTCGTAGTTGCAGGGAATGATTTGTTTCCCGTTACGGTCGATCATCCCGCATTGGCCGTAGTCGATATATACCTTGCAGTAGTCGCCGTGGAACTGGTCGACATAGCGGAACTTGTTGGGCACGATGACGGTCCCGTCGGCCAGTTTGAAGCCGAAGAACTCGCCGTCGGTAGTGGTCTGGATACCGTCGACAAACACTAGGGAGCATCCGCATTCCTCGTCGTCGACATATTCGATTTTCTGGGCGGCGCACGTTGTTGCCATCGCGGCCAGCAGCACTGTTATGATCAGCAGATGTTTCATATACGTTCGATTGCGTCGGATGGGCACCATCCCGATGTGCCGTCGGCTATGGTTATCTTGTCCCAACCGGACAGGCTTTCGCTGATATGCACGCGGGTGCCGGCATGGAGTATCATCTTGTCGGTGCTACGGTTTTCGGGCGAGCCCTTGACGGCTACCGACTGTTGCATGACGATGGCTTCGGAATGGGCGTTGCGCCAATGGGTGGAGGAGATGAGGAATGCCGAGGAACAGAGGAAGAGGATGCCGACTCCGACGGCGATGCCGAGGGCCCAGCGGCGCAGGCGGGTGTCGCGTCCCAGGACGACGGTGAGCACGGCGGCTGTGGTGAGGGCCAGGAGGATGAGCCACAGGATGCGCCATGCGGCGGGGGTGACGGAGGTGCGGAGGGAGTTGATCCAGCGTGTGATAAAGAGTTGCGGGAGGTTGTCGATATGGTCGACGGTCTTGCTCTGGGCGAGTTCGAGGTTTTCGCGTGCGTCCTTCATCGAAGGCTTCAAACGCAGAGCCCGCTCGTAGTTCAGTATGGCGCGTGGCATATCGTCGGTGCGGTAATAGGCGCCCGCGAGGTTGTAGTGGAGTTCGGCCGATGTGAATCCGTCGGCGATCACGGCCTCGTAGATTGCGATGGCGCCTTCGTAGTCGCCCATGCGGTAGCACGAGTCGCCGTCGCGGGCGTAGAGTTCCTTGATATGGACGGTCGAGGCGGCCTGTGCCATCGGCACAAGGAGGAGGAGGGTTGCCAGTATGATGAGTGTCTTTTTCATTTTTCGTTTCGTTTTAAACCAGATTTGCAATCATGTTCAGCGCTTCGTCGTAGGTCTGCTGCATCTGGCGGCTGGGGTCGCCGGGTGCGAAGCGGGCCATATCGACATCCTGCAGCACGTGCATGATGGCGTCGAGCTGCTGGTCGCCTACCTGGCGCTGCTGGAGGCTGGCGCTCACGGTCTCGCGGCTGAGCTGCGAGAGGGGGATGTTGTATTTGTCGGACAGGCAGCCCCAGATGGCTTTGTAGATTTCCTCGTAGAACTGCTCGGTGGAGCCGGTGCCCAGCAAGGAATTTGCCCGGCGGAGCCGTTTTTGTGCCAGACGTATGGCGCGTTTCATCTTCATGCCGGCCACATCGGCTTCCGACTGGCGGCGGCGCTGCAGGAAGTAGGCCCCGGCGCCTTCGGCGGCGAGGATGAGAGCGGCCAGCGTCCAGAAGAGCCATCCGCAGCTTTCGGTGGTGCGGACAGGTTGCAGACGGGTTATGGGGTGGATATAGTTGATGTCGCTGTTGAGGTGGCTGACATCCTCTTTGACGGTGGCGTTGGCGCGGCTGTCGCCTTTGGTGACTTCGACCTGCTGGGCCTCGATTTCGCGCGTGACATATTGGCCGGTGGAGGGGTCGAAGAAGACGAACCGCAGGGCAGGTATGGTGAAGTCGCCCTGGCTGCGCGGGATGAGCACCCACTCGAAGGTGCGGCTGCCGCTGATGCCGGCATCGCTCTTGCGGATATTGTCGTCGATCTGCGGGTCGTAGACCTCGAACACGGAGGGGAACTGGGGTTGGGGTGCTTCGATGAGCATCAGGTTGCCGCTGCCGGAGACGGTTACGGTGTAGGAGATGGCCTCGTTGGCTTTTACCTGGTCGAGGTTGAGTCCGCCCCTGACGTCGAAGCGGCCGACGGCGCCGCCGAAGCCTTCGGGTGCGCGGGGCAGGGGTTTGACGTTGACGGCGATGCGGTTGGTGGAGAGCGGGCATTCGACGGCCTGCTGGGGGTTGAAGAAGGGGTCGTCGAAGAGGTCCCAGATGCTTCCGGTGCGCTGACGCTGGCGTTGCACCATTGCCAGGACGTTGAGGTCGAGGGGTTCGATGGCTAGGCGGCCGCTCTCCTGTGCAAAGAGGGCGCCGCGGCGGATTTCGGCCACTTTGTAGCGGCGGTCGCCGATGGTCTCGTAGTATTGCTTGACCTGCTGCTGGTTGTCGGTGAGGTCTTCGGCCCAGAAGCCGCGGTTGCGGGGGAGCTTGTCGATGGCGAACTGGCTCACCTGGACCTGGGTGTAGATTTTATAGGTGATGATCACCTGCTCACCCTGCCAGGGGTTGGCGTTGCTGATCGAGGCGCGGGCGAAGAGGGTGTTCTCGTCGATATGGTTGGCCGATTCGACAACCTGCTGGCGTTGCGAAGCGGCGGCCTGTTGCTGCTGTTGCTGCTGGGCGCTCATCTTCTCAACCTTGATGCTGAAGGGGCGGCTGCTGATCCGTTTCCCGTTGGCGTTGCAGGTGGCGGCATCGACGGTGAAGGTGCCTTCGGCATCGGCCCGGAGCATATAGGTGAAGGTGGTTTGGACCGAACGCGAGGTCTGGCCATTGATGAAACTCATGCTTGTCGAGCTCGACACGTTGGGTCCCGAGAGGGTGCTGAAGCCTTTGAATGAAGGACCGTTGAAGTTGCGTGCCTGGTCGCTCACCACGAAGCGCACGGTGAAGTTGCTGCCGGAGTAGACGCTCGAGGGTGCCTGCACGGTCATCTCCTGTGCCGGGAGCAAGGAGAAGAGCAGGAGTGTGGATAATAGGATGGCTATATGTTTCATTTTTCTTTCTTGACGGGTTCTAAACTACCAATCTTTGTCTTTCTTTCCGCCATTGACCTTGTCGTCGGAGCGGTTTACCTCGCGAAGGGTCTGACGCTCGTTGTTTTTCATGGCTTCGAGCATTCGTTCGGCGTCGCGTTTCTGGGTTTGCTGGCTGTCGTGGCGGTTCTGCTGCTGCTGGCCTTGCTGCTGTTGCTGGTCCTGCTGCTGCTGTTGCTGGTTCTGTTGGTTTCGCTGATCCTGCTGGTTTTTATTGTCCTGCTGGTTCTGCTGGTTTTGTTGTTGCTGCTGATCCTGCTGGTCGTTGTTCTGGCCGCCTCCCTGTTGCTGTTGTTGCTGCTGTTGCTGTTGCATCTGCTGGAGAAGGCGCCGGGCGAGGGCGAGGTTGTAGCGGGTGTCGTCGTTCTTGGGGTTGAGCTTCAGGGCTTCCTGATAAGAATTGAGGGCTTCCTGGAGCAGTTCCTGCTGTTGGTTCTCCATGCCGGCCTTGAGCAGGCTGTTGCCGCGGTTGTGCAGCGCGTTGGCGCGACGGCGGTCGCTGGCTTTGGGGTCGGCCAGGGTTTGTTCGTAGTGGTGAGCGGCATCGTCGTATTTCCCCTGTCGATAGAGGGCGCCGCCGAGATTGTACTGGCCGCGGGCGTCGGTGGTGTCGCGCTGCAGAGCACGGCGGTAGGCGACTTCGGCCTGGTCGTAGCGTTCCTTGTTATACTGGCGGTTGCCTTCGCGCAGCTGATGGCGCGAAGCCTGTGCCGCAACGGTGAATTGCAGGACCAGAAGGGTCAGCAGTATGGGTGTTTTTTTCATTCTTGGGTGTCAAAGAGGTTCCACTTGCGGTTGCTGCGTTCGAAGAGCACGAGTTCAGCCAGCAGGCATATCAAGGCTGCCACGAGGGGATACTGGTAGCGGCTTTCGAAGGCGCTGACTTGTGCTTCGCCGTAGTCTTCCTTCTCGAGGTTGTTGATGAGGTTCACTATCTCGCCTAGGCCGCCGGAGGCGGATGATGCGCGGACGTACACGCCGTCGCCGGCATTGGCAATCTGCTGAAGCATGGATTCGTTGAGGTGGGTCATGACGATGCTTCCGCTCCGTTCGCGCTTGTAGGTGCTTTTGCGGTTGCGATGGTCGTATTCCGGTATTGGTGCGCCGTCGGGCAGGCCCATGCCGATGGTGCATACACGCACCCCTTCGCGAGCGGCGGCACGAGCGGCGTCCACGGCGTCGTCTTCGTGGTTCTCGCCGTCGCTGATCACTATGATGGCGCGGCCTTTGTTCTTCTCCCATGGGCGGTCGGGGTCGCCGTAGCCGAGGGTTGACATCGCTTTGTTGATGGCGTCGCCGATAGCTGTGCCCTGCGACGAGATCATGTCGCAGCTCATGTCGTCGAGGAAGAGCTTGGTGGCGCCGTAGTCGCCGGTGAGGGGCATCTGGATGAAGCTTTCGCCGGCGAAGGCGACAAGGCTCACACGGTCGCCGCCGAGGGTGGACAGGAGGTTGCTGACCACCCGCTTGCCGCGTTCGAGGCGGTTGGGCTGCAGGTCTTCGGCCATCATGCTGTTCGAGAGGTCGAGGCAGATGGCGATGTCGCTGCCGCTTTGTTTGGTCTTCTCGAGCCGGGTGCCGAACTGGGGATTGGCGACAGCCACGATAAGCAAGGCGACGGCGGAGAGCGAAAGAGCCATCTTGACGGCGGGCCGCCATGATGATTTGTCGGGTATCAGCCGGCCGAACATCTGCCGGTCGGCCCACCGGGCCAGCCGCCGGTCGGCCCGCCAGGTCATATAACCCCAGAGAAGTCCCAAGAGGGCAAGCGGCAGGAGCAGCCAAAGGTATTCTATATGTTCGAAACGAATCATTTTCGGTGTGTTGTCAGAGTTTGAACCATATCCAGCGGACGATCAGCTCGGCGGCCAGGGCCAGCAGGGCCAGCCAGAGCCAGGGGGCGTATTCGTCGCGGGTCTGGGCATATTGGGTTACGTCGATTTTGCTCTTCTCCATTTCGTCGATCTGTGAGAAGATTTCGTGCAGGGCTTTCTTGTTTGTGGCGCGGAAGTATTGTCCGTCGCCGGTGGCTTCGGCCATTTGCTGCATCAAAGCCTCGTCGATTTCCACGTCGATATTCTGGTAGTGGATGCGGCCGAACTGGTCGCGGAAGGGGTAGGGGGCTTTCCCTCGCGAGCCTACACCGATGGTGTAGAGCCGGATTCCGTAGAGGGCTGCTATCTCGGCGGCGCTCTGCGGGTCGATGCTTCCCTGGTTGTTGACGCCGTCGGTGAGCAGGATGATCACTTTGCTTTTGGCCTCGCTGTCTTTGATACGGTTGATGGCGGTGGCCAGACCGTCGCCGAGGGCGGTGCCGTCGCGAACGATGCCGCTCTTGACTTTCTCCAGCTGGCTGAGCAGCACGCGGTGGTCGACGGTGAGCGGCACCTGGGTGAAGGCTTCGCCCGAGAAGACCACGAGGCTCATACGGTCGTTTTTCCGCCCGTCGATGAATTCGGCGGCCACCTGCTTGGCGGCTTCGAGGCGGTTGGGCTTGAAGTCTTCGGCAAGCATACTGCCCGAAATATCCATCGCCATCACAATATCAATGCCTTCCACCTTCATCTGCTGGCGGCTCAGTTGGCTTTGCGGACGAGCCAGCGCAACGACCAGGGCGCCGACAGCCACAACGCGCAGCGCGTAGGGCAGCCAACGCAGGCGGACGCGGAGCGATTTCCCGATCCCGGTGAAAATATCGATATCCGAGTGCTGCAAGGCGGCTTCCTGCTTGTGGTAGCGCCAGATATAGTAGGCCACCATAAGCGGAACGGCCACGAGACCCAGCAGAAGCCACGGGTGGGCGAAGGTGATGTTATTCATTGCCGGCCTCCTCTTCTGCGGGTTTCACCAGCTGCCAAAGCTGTTTGACGAACTCGACGGCTTCGGACATCGACCGCTCGTGCTCGTGGGGCAGCGGTTCGCTCTTTGCGAACTTCACGAGGTCGGCGGTTGTGAAGATGTCTTTCAGGTGGTTGCCTACCGTCGGCCATTGGCCGTTGATGGCATCGATGGTCTCGTCGCTGGTCATCTCGGTGGCGCGTATGTCGGTGGCCTCTTCTATGAATTGGCGCACAGCATCGGTCAGTTCGGTGTGGTACTCCTTGCACTTGCCG
The DNA here is from genome assembly GCA_900321975.1 of uncultured Bacteroidales bacterium. Classification (GTDB taxonomy): domain Bacteria; phylum Bacteroidota; class Bacteroidia; order Bacteroidales; family P3; genus Colimorpha. The sequence continues at coordinate 1,475 of ONYC01000156.1, read as the reverse complement.
CTCTGCCAGAGTTGTTTGCGGCGAAGCTCGTCGAGAGTCTGGAGGGCGCGTTCTTCGGGGGTGCGGTTGTCGACAGGTTCGGTTATGCCGAATATCTGTCCGACGGTTTTGCGGTGTGTTATAAACCACCAGATTCCGAAAGCGACGGCTCCGATGGCCAAGGCAAGCAGTATCCAGCGGAATATCTCCCAGAATGTGTAGGGAATCCGCTCAAGCGGCATGATGTCGCGCGGCTCCATAGCGGCAGTATCCACTTCGACATCGGCCACAAACAGTATCAGCGAGTCGTCGGGACTGAGGCGGATCGTATGGTTGCCGGGCTCGAAACTGGTGATAACCGTCTGCTGTGTGCGGCTGGCGGTATCGAAAGTCTGGCTCAGAGCCACAATGCCGCCGTCGGTCAGCATCTCGGCCGAGGGGTAGTTGAGGGCGTTGCGGATGCTGAGGGTGGTCTGGTCGCCGAGGGCGATGGTGTCGTCGGCGAGCGAGGCTACGGCCTGAGCACGCAGGTTGCCGCCAAGTCCCGTCAGGATTATTGTCGCCAGTATTGCTGTTATGATTGTTTTCTTCATTGTTAGCTTCTTCTGCTGAGTAGGTTGCGCAGCGGCGCCACAAAGTCCTCGCCGGTATACATAGTGGCCATGTCGATGCCGTAGCGTTTCATAAGTTGCTCGGTTTGTTGGCGGCGCTGCTCATAGTGGGCATCGGCCATGCGACGCACGGCGGCGTCCGAAGTGTCGACCCAAATGGTCTCGGTGCTTTCGGGGTCGTAGAATTTCACAAGGCCGAGATTCTCCAAGTGTTCTTCGCGCCTGTCGACGAGCCGGAGGGCCACCAGGTCGTGCCGTCCGGCAGCCAGTTTCAGGGCATCGGCATATCCGGTGTCGTAGAAGTCGGAGAGCAGGAACGTGGTGCAGCGTTTCTTGATGACGTTGTAGAAATAGCCAAGAGCGCCGCTTATGTCGGTGCCGTTGCTTTGCGGGCGGAAGGTGATGAGTTCGCGGATGATGCGCAGGATATGGGTGCGACCTTTCTTCGGCGGTATGAATTTCTCGATATGGTCGCTGAAAAGGATGACGCCGACCTTGTCGTTGTTGGCGATGGCGCTGAAGGCGAGGGTGGCAGCCACTTCGGCGGCAAGCTCCTCCTTGAACTGGCTGTGGGTGCCGAAACGGCCCGAGCCGCTGACGTCGACCAACAGCATCACCGTAAGCTCGCGCTCCTCCTCGAACACCTTCACGTAGGGGTGGGCCAGTCGGGCGGTGACGTTCCAGTCGATATTGCGCACGTCGTCGCCATACTGGTATTCGCGCACTTCGCTGAACACCATACCGCGCCCTTTGAAGGCCGAGTGGTACTCGCCGCTGAACATCTGCTGCGAGAGGCCGCGGGCCTTGATTTCAATCTTGCGGACTTTCTTAATTATGGATTCATCCATAACTCTTAACTCCTAACTCTTAACTTTTTAACTGATC
>ONYC01000157.1 GCA_900321975.1 uncultured Bacteroidales bacterium | reverse complement strand
TGGCGATCATAGTGCTCGGTATACTTCAGCATTCGCGCACCGGACAAAGTATCGATGGAATAAGCGCGTATCACTCTGATATGCTTGTCAGTATGAGAAGGAAAGTAAGGCAAATCCATCAGCGGTCCCTGACCCGTAGCGGACAGAACCATCGTAGTAAACAGCAATATCAGTACTGCTTTCTTATGGTTTATAATGCTCGTCATCACTGTCAAAAGGTAGCGTAGGATCAGCGAGGCTGACAAGGTATTTGCAAAAAGCCCTGTATGGCCAGAAGAGTGGGTTAATAGTCTCGTGTTGATAATAGGGGTGGTTGTAGTCGTTCACCACATGGTAAGACTCTGCAGTGCGGTGCTCGACATGGTAGATGGCCGGAGGCGAGGTGAAGTAATCGTTGTCGAGGTGCAGCGTGTCAATCCCAACCCCATCAGCGAGGTCCTGCAGACGATGCCATTCCTCGGCGGTGAGCCGCCGCTCGCCCTCGCTTCGGATGCCATGACGGAAAAGTTCAAGGCCGGGATACGTCTCGTAGCCAACTTCCTTGGCCACGCGCCATGCGATGCGGGCCTCCATGCCGTCGGAAGTTACCTTGACCAGCACCGGCGATGTGTTATCTCCATAGCGCCCTCTCAGCATCAGCAGACGCCATTCCTCCCTGATTCCCTGAGGCAGAGGATCGTGGAGATCGCCTTCAGCAAAGCCCCTGAGGTGGTACGACACCTGGCGGCAACGACGGAGCACGTCCTCTCTGTTGACCTTTTGCGACGGGTCCAGTTCCTCCGGCTGCACGAACAGCACGAACTCGGGATTCTTCTCATATACAATCTGGGGATTGTGCGGACGTCCTAATTCTTGCTCCAATGCGACAATCTCCGGATATAGTTTCTCATGGTCTCCAGTCATGTCCCAGTATTGGTAATAGTACTTCAACACACTGTCGCCCAGCGTAGTGAAGTAGTGATGCTGGTAGAGCAGCGAATCACCGAACAGTTGGCAAAAATAGTCCTTGTACTGCCGCTCCATGGCCGAGGTATCGGCGATGTAATCCATCCAATAGCGATAGGTCTCGAGATAACAGCCTATAAGATATCTCATGTGTCCCGAAACGTCGTCTTCCTCGAGTATCCTTGCTTTAGCATATTTTCCGATGTCCGGTCCCAAAGTCGGCCCATGCTGGGCTCGTTCCGCCTCACTGGCATAAATAATCGGGGTCATTTCCCATTCTACATCATCTATCTGTTTCCCATTTCTATAGAGCACATTGAAGCGCGGCACCTTCTTCAGCGCCCGACGCACGGCGTGTTTCTGCCTGCGCGACCCCCCATTGATTTCCACCTTCTTGATAAGGCCATTGCTGTCCACCTTCTTCACAATCACCTGCACATAACTATTCATATCGTCGGGGGCAAGGCAACTATAGTCAATTTGCTGCTCCACAAATGTCCGTAACAGGTTGGCAGACAAGCCACCATGGTCGTCAGAATAGGGCAGGAAGGTCTTGCGGTTGTCAAGCACCTGCCTCTCCTTTACGATACCATTTCGCATGATGTAGTTGATGTCGAATTCATATATCGAGGCATATCCCATGTGAATGTAGTACAGACACTCGCCGGCAACACAGTTGATGGTGCCGTTCACCCAATAGGCAAAGACACCGTCCGCGGTGGCCTGATAGCCGAAAAGTTTTTCCAAGGGGTAGCTGCCGGTGCTGTCGTCCTCTCTGCCAATTCGTATGTCAACAAGGAAAAGGCTGTCCTGTCGCAACTCGAAGCAAGCCTGGTAGCCACGCCAGCAGGCGGTAGACCATAAGCCACCCATGTCGTCCGGCCTCGGATGCGCCGCATCGAAATAGTCCTCCAGCGGGTTGCAGAACAGTGCCAACGTATCCCCGCCCACAATCAGCAAATCCGGTATCTGTCCCGTAGCCCCTGCCGCACCGGGCATTCCCAGCAGCACCAACACAGCCAATATTTTGAGGTACCTTTTCATGAACACGACCAGGTTGACAGAAACAAATATCAGAACAGCTCCTGTTGGTTACCGTTTGTTTTAAGTTTTCCCAAGTGCTGGTAAGCAAGCATCGTTGCCTCGCGGCCACGAGGGGTGCGCATCAGGTAGCCTTCCTGGATGAGGTAGGGCTCGTAAACCTCTTCGACGGTACCTGCATCTTCGCCGACGGCAGTGGCGATGGTGTTGACGCCTACAGGGCCGCCCTTGAATTTATCGATGATGGTGGTGAGTATACGGATATCCATGTCGTCCAATCCGTTGCGGTCAACATTCAGGGCCTGGAGGGCATAGCGGGCTATGTCGAGAGTGATGGTACCGTCGCCCTTCACCTGGGCAAAGTCGCGCACACGACGCAACAGGCGGTTGGCGATACGGGGGGTGCCGCGCGAGCGGCGCGCTATCTCGATGGCGCTCTCACTAGTGATTTTCACTTGAAGGAGACCGGCGGACCGGTTGACAATTTTGGTGAGGGTATCGGCGTCGTAGTATTCCAGTCGGCTGTTGATACCAAAACGGGCGCGCAACGGGGCGGTGAGCATACCGCTGCGTGTCGTGGCGCCGATGAGGGTGAAGGGCTTGAGGTTTAGCTGTACGGAGCGCGCAGCGGGGCCGCTCTCTATCATAATGTCGATGCGGAAGTCCTCCATCGCGGAATAGAGATACTCCTCGACTATGGGCGAGAGGCGGTGGATTTCGTCGATGAAGAGGACGTCGTTGGGTTGCAACGAGGTGAGAAGTCCGGCAAGGTCGCCCGGCTTGTCGAGTACGGGGCCAGAGGTGGTTTTAATGTTTACGCCCAGCTCGTTGGCAATGATGTTGCTAAGGGTGGTCTTGCCCAGTCCCGGAGGGCCGTAAAGGAGCACATGATCGAGCGGTTCCTGGCGCTCCCTGGCGGCGCGGACAAAGATTTTGAGATTTTCGACAACCTGCTTCTGACCGGCAAAGCTGTCGAAACCTGAGGGGCGCAAAGCGCGCTCTATATCTTTCTCCTGCACAGAAATACTGCGACTGTCGAGATTGTCATTCATGGTGCAAAATTACTATTTTTTATTAAATTGACAAAATAAAAATAACAAAGTATCGTTAAAGAATAAAAAATGACCCGAAAATGAAACCCATAATAGTAGGAACCGACTTCTCGGAAGGCTCAAAAATAGCCCTCGAACTGGCCGTCGATGTGGCCAACCGTATGCAGACCGGCATTATGCTGGTTTGGGTACGTCGTGAAAAGAAACTGTTCAGCGGCAGCGAGCTGAATACTATGACCCGTCTGGCGCAGGACAAGTTGCAGGAGCTCTGCGACAACCTGCAGCCCTCTATGAAACATGGCAAGCTGGAATGGCAGATAGTGAACGGCAAAGTGTCGTCGGCACTAGCCACATTGGCCTCAAAACTTTCGGCCTTGATGATAATCGTCGGCACCAACGGAGCCTCGGGATTTGAGAAATACTGGATGGGAAGCACCGCTGTGCGCGTGGTGCAGGATGCTCCTTGCCCCGTGCTCTCCATACGTGCGGGATACGACTTCCACAAGCAGCTTGAGCGCATCGTGGTGCCCATCCGCGTGAACGCCAATTCGCGCCAGAAGGTGCCGCCCGCAGCATCTATGGCCAAGATATTCGGTTCGGAGGTGCATATCCTCGGCCTCCTCGAGTTGAAAGAGGAAGAGGGCGCCCTGCGCACCTACGTAGCGCAGTCGACCGACTACCTTGAGCGCGAAGGGATACCCTACAGTTTCCTTATCCGCGAATTCAGCACCTATAGCGACACCGTGCTCGGCTACGCCGAAGAGGTGAACGCCGACCTGGTGGTGATCAATACCGAGCAGGACCGCATCATCTCGCAACTCTTCCTCGGCACCAACGCCCAGCAGATCGTCAACAAATCGCAGATCCCCGTGCTCTGCATCCACCCGGAGGATTATATCAACGTTGCCGCAAGGGTTTAAATGGACTACGACGTCATTGTAGTGGGCGGGGGAGCCGCCGGACTGATGGCCGCATGCACCGCCGCAGGGCGGGGGCTTCATGTGCTGATGCTCGAGAAGATGGATCAGGCTGGCCGCAAGCTACGTATCACCGGCAAAGGGCGCTGCAACCTCACCAACACAAACACCCTTCGCGACACACTTCCGCATATCGGCAGCAGCACCGCCGGATCGACCAATAAGCCAGGCCAGAACGGTGGAGTGTGGCTCCGCAACGCCTACGGACGCTTCTTCAACCAGGAGCTGATGCAATGGTTCGAGAACCACGATGTAGCGCTCACCGTCGAACGCGGGAACCGCGTGTATCCAGCCTCGGGCAAATCGCTCGACATCTTCCTCGCACTGATCGGCGAACTGGAGCAGAACCCCGCCGTCAGCATCCGCAAGAACGCCACCGTAAAAAGCATCGAAACATTCGAAGGACAAGCCACCGCTGTGATTCTGGAACGCGGCGAGCGCATCCCCTGCCGCAATATCATCCTCGCCACCGGAGGTCTCTCCTACCCTACCACCGGCTCGACCGGCGCCGGTTACCGCATAGCCCGCGAGCTCGGCCACACCATAGTGGAGCCTCTTCCTTCGCTGGTAGCCCTGAAATGCGAGGAGAAGATACCAGCCGACCTCGTGGGATTCCAGCTGAAAAATGTCCAATTAAGTCTGACTGACGGCACTGTCGGCACCACCTCATTCGTGTCGGGAGTCGGCGAGATGACCTTCACCGACGACGGCCTCGCGGGACCCATAGTACTCAGCGCCAGTCGCATCGCCACCCGTCCACTGCACGAAGGACACTCTATCGAAGCACGGCTCGACCTCAAACCCGGCCTAACTCCCGAACAACTCGACCGCCGCCTGCAAGCCGACCTCGACGCCAACGGTACACGCATCTTCAACGACGCTCTGCGCCTCTGGTTGCCAGCCGAACTGATACAGCTGGCGCTACCGCAGCTGCATATCGAATACTACAAGCGCCTCCACCAGATAACCGGCGACGAACGCCGTCGCCTTGGACGCTGGCTAAAAGGGGTGGAGTTCACCATCACCGGCACCCACGACTGGAACGAGGCCATCGTAACGCAAGGCGGAGTAGCACTCAACGAGGTGAATCCCAAAACAATGGAAAGCCGGCTGGTAAAAGGTCTATACATCGTCGGCGAACTGCTAGACCTCGACGCCGATACCGGCGGATACAACCTCCAGATAGCCTTCTCGACAGGCTATGCGGCGGCTACTGCTCTGCAGCAATGACCGCATCCTCCCACTCGGCCATCTTCAGTTCCAACTGATTCTTGATCGACTGATACTCTTTGTAGAACTCAGGCGACTGGGCCTCCCCTGTGGCTAGAACAGCGTCTCTATTTGAAATTTCGGTTTCGAGAGCCTCTATCTCCTGTTCCTTCAACTTGACGGCATTCTGTAACTTACGGCGCTCGCGTTCGCGCTCCTTGCTCTGTTCATAGGCCACCTTCGAGACGGTAGCTGCCTTCTGGGCGCTCTGCGTATTCTGCACAACCGGAGCGTTCTGATTGTTCTGGATTTCAAGAAACTCCATGATATCGCCCTTGAACTCATGCACCGCACCGTCGCGGAACTCGAAGAGCTCGTCGGTGAGCCCGCTGAGGAAATCGCGGTCGTGCGAGACAACAATCAGGGTTCCCGTATATTGCAAAAGGGCGTTCTTGAGGATATCCTTGGAGTTCATATCCAGGTGATTGGTGGGCTCATCGAGAATAAGCAGATTGCTCGGGGTGAGCAGTAACTTGGCCAGTGCCAGACGCGCCTTCTCGCCACCGGAGAGCACTTTCACCTTCTTGTCAATATCATCGTCACCGAAAAGGAAACTTCCGAGGATGTTGCGTATCTTGGGGCGAATATCACCTTGGGCGATATCGTCGATAGTTTCGAACACAGTCTTGTCGAGGTTAAGCATTGCCGCCTGGTTCTGTGCGTAATAACCAAGTACAACCCCCGCACCGAGACGGAAAGTGCCGGTATAGTCGTTGATGTCGCCGACAATGATCTTCGCCATAGTGGACTTACCCTCGCCATTGCGGCCCACAAAGGCTACCTTGCGGCCAGAGGTGAGCAGAAGGTCGACATTGTCGAACACCTGGTTCTCGCCGTAAGCTTTACCCAGATGCTGCGCTTCGACCACTATCTTGCCGCTGTGCGGCGCGGGTGGGAACTGGAAGTGGATACTTTCGGTACTCACCTCGTCGATCTTTATTTCCTCCATTCGTTCGAGCATCTTCACTCGGCTCTGCACCTGTTTCGCTTTGGTGGCCTTATAGCGAAAACGCTCGATGAAAGCTTCGATCTGGGCCACCTGCCGCTGCTGGTTGGTGAGTTGCGCCATCTGGCTTGCGCGACGCTCCTGCATCTGCACCACATACTCGGAATAGGAGCATTTGTAGTCGTAGATGCGTCCGGCGGTGATCTCGATAGTGCGCTTGGTGATATTGTCGAGAAAGGTGCGATCGTGGCTCACCAGCACCACAGCACCGCTGTAGGCCGAAAGGTAGTTCTCAAGCCACTGTATAGAGACGATATCGAGGTGGTTTGTTGGCTCGTCGAGAAGCAGGAAATCGGGATGCCGCAGGAGGAGTTTCGCCAGCTCGACACGCATCTGCCACCCGCCGCTGAACACCGCCACAGGGCGGTCGAAATCTGTATGACGGAAGCCCAAACCGAGCAAGACCTTCTCAGCCGCCTCCTGACGGCGGCCTCCTCCCAGCATCGAGAGGCGTTCGGTGATGTCGTTGTGCCTTTCGAGGAGCCGCATATATTCGGTGCTCTCATAGTCGGTACGCTCGGCGATCTCAGAAGTGAGGCGCTCTTGTTCCTTCTCCAGCTCGTCCATGTGGCTGAAGGCGGTGAGGGTTTCTTCGAGTACTGTACCGACAGCATCGGGCACCATCTCTTGCGGAAGATAGCCCACCGTCTGGCCGCTGGCCATTACGATGGTGCCGCTTTCCGGCTCCTGCCAGCCGCAGAGGATTTTGAGCAACGTGGATTTGCCGGCACCGTTCATACCCACCAGACCTACACGGTCGTGGTCGCCTATATTGAACGTTACGTTTGAGAAAAGATTGGTGCCGGTGAACTGCACCGAGAGGCCGTTGACGCTTATCATTATTTATAACGGAGTAGTAAGGGTTAGCGGGCCTAGTGGTAACAAACAGTGGTCAGTTCGGCATAAACCCAACTGACCACTGATAAAATTGACCACTGGCCAAATGTCTGTGTTATTGCAGCACGAAGTTGACCGGGAGGGTGTAGGCGGCACGCACGGCTTTACCACGCTGTTTGCCGGGAGTCCACTTGGGCATAGCCTTGATGACGCGGACAGCTTCGGCGCCGCAACCACCTCCGATATCACGGGCGGCTTTGACGTTGGAGACCGAACCGTCTTTCTCGACGACGAACTGGACGAACACGCGTCCGGTAATGTTGTTCTCCTTGGCCAACTGCGGATACTTGAGGTTCTGCTGGATGAACTTGTAGAGGGCTTCGACGCCGCCTGGATACTCGGGATCCTGCTCAACGACCTGGAAGATCTCGTCTTCAACCTCTTCTTCCTCCTGCTCAACCTGAACGGGAGCAATCTCAATGTTCTCCTGCTTCTCAATCTTGTCGAACACATCCATGTTCAGCTCCTTGTCCGATTCAGCATCGTTCTCGATGATGTTGACCTCGGTGGTGACCACTTCGGGTTCGGGAGGCGGAGGTGGTGGAGGAGTGTCGTCCTGTGTCTGAATGACCTGTTCCTCGATCTCGTCTTCGGCAGTACGCTGGGTTACCTCGATTTTCTTGTTGTCGTAGCTCTTGACGTTGAACGCCACCAGAGCGGCCACCAAGACGACCACAAGTCCTATCTCAAGATAGAGCCCGCGACGTTTTTCGAGGTCTGCCTTTTCTGTTTTCTTAGCTTGCATATCCTTGACTTTTAATTATATATTCTGCATCAGCGGCCTTTTTCGAGGCTTTCTTTCGCACTGCTAAAATACAAAAAAAATAGGACACAGCAAATTTTTTTTCATTTTTAACATTATTTTTCACTCTACCGGTACAACCTCGACCCCTTCGGGATGGAGGTAAACGAGCCACCCGCTGACCGCCGGATAACCCATTGCAGCAATCGCTTTGCAATAGCCGCGCACCTGCACAACATTCTGTGGCACAGGTGTTCCAGTCTTAAAATCCACCACAAAGGTCTCACCTTCGGCAAACACCACGCGATCGGGTCGTCCGAGATTGCCGTCGGCCAGGAGCGACACCTCGTTGGCCACCCTGGTACCGGGTGCGAAAAACCGGCTCGCAACCGGATGCCCGACAGCCATTCTTGCCAGCCGTACAAGAGTCTCCAACTCATCGTCGGCCAACGAATAACGTTCTTTGAACCCTTCGATTGCGGCATCCACGTCGCCTGCATGCGAGATTCCCGACATCAGCTCGTGGGCATAGATGCCGAACCTCACCTTGTCCTCGAGCAGCGGCGTGAGCGCCTTTTCCGACGGCGAAGCGATACTCACTTTGGTTGTCCAGTCGGCGAATGAAAGCTTCCTGAGCGGAACTACCTCTTTGTCGCCCTTGCGGACAGTAGCGCTCTGAGGTTTGCACCATTCGGGATCTCCAAAATGGGCATGTCCCGAATCGTCGAGACGGTCGGCCAGATACTCCTGCAGCATCGCCGGATATCCGCTCCCCTTGCTCGGGGCTACAATATATAATTGTTCCCTCGGACGCGTGAGCGCGACATACAGCACATTCAACTCGTCCACCCTCGAGAGAGCCATTTCCTTGTCGCACTGGTCGGACATCCGCGTGGGTACGTCTTTTTTGAATTGCACATAGGCGGTCGGCAGCTGCGGACCTTCAACACCCTCTTCTTTCTCCAAATCCACCCATATATGGGGATATTTCTCCTTCTTGTCGAACAGCATGCAAATCACTACCGGAGCCTCCAATCCTTTGGCCTTGTGGATAGTAAGCAGCCTTACAGCATCCAGTTGGTCGGAGGTCGAAGCCGAAAGGTCTTTGTTGTCGTCGAACCATTCGAGAAACTCGCCAAGATGCTGGCGGTGGTTGGCGGCGAATGCTGACGCCGCGTCGAGCAATGTGCCCATATATGGCAGGTCGACCCCATCGATCCGCATCTCACGGATCAACTCCTCGCAGCAGTCGTAGAGGTCGAGCGAGGCAAGATACTCCAAATCGAGGTCAATACCGCTGTCGGCATGCAGAATCTCGAGCAGGTCGATATTTTTGTTTCCTATAAATTCATCGTTATGGTTCGACGAGATGATACCGAGGCTGGCCAGCCGCTGCAGTATCTCGGCGGCAGCCATACGGTCGCGACGGTCGTTCAGATAGCGCAGCGCCGCCACCACCGCCATTGCGGCATCCGACGAACGGACCAGGAACGAAAGGTTCGACGTCAACGGAATACCGGTATTGTCTGTGAGCCAGGCACTCAGTTCGGCCAAACTATCGTTGCCTCGGGCCAGCACCATAATATCGCTGTATTGGTAGCCGCGCTCGCCGACCATCCGCTCGATTATCTGCCTTATCTCGTCGTAGAGCCATTCTTTGCTTTCGGCATTCACCATACTCACTCCGACATGACCCTCCAGCGGGACAGCCTTCTGCTGGCGGAGTTCCTCGTCGCCGTCGGCACGGAGGTCGCCTTCCGGTGTCCGTCCGATATATATGTCGCGGGCCAGCTCGTTGTCGGCAAACCGGTTGCGCACAAGCCACGAGAAGAAATCGTTGTTGAAGTCGACCACCGCGCTGGCGGTACGATAGTTGGTGCCGAGTGGCGTGATGCGGCTGTTGCCCGGGAGCCCCAACGTGGTGCCGTGATGACGCATACCATCCACCTTCGGCAGGCTGACGAACTGGCGGACATCCCCTTGACGGAAACGGTAGATGGCCTGCTTCGCATCGCCCACCACCAGACTTTCGCGCCCCTGCGACACACCGTTCTCGACCAGCGGCACAAGGTTGTGCCACTGCAACACCGAGGTGTCCTGAAACTCGTCGATCAGGAAGTGGTGGTATCGATTTCCCAATCGTTCGAAGATAAACGGGGCGGGATTGTCCTCGTCCTCGACTATCCGGTTGATCATCTTGTTGAACTCCGAAAGATGCAGCACCTCGTTGTCGCGCGAGTATTCGGCCAGCATGCGGTAGAGGTGTCCCATCAGGGCTGTGGTATATAGGTTGGCCAGCAACAACTTGCGGGTACAGTAGTCGATATATTCGCCGGCAAAGAAATCCTGCACCCTGGAAAACACCTCTTCCATCCGGGGTCTCAAGCTTTCGAGGGTGGCGGCCATCGGCTTGCTGCACGAGCCCGACTCCAGTTTGCCGCCCGTCAGCGGTGTGGTGATATAGGAATTCGGCGGCTTGATCTCGCCGGAAGCCACATCCTTGAAATAGCGGAGGAACCCGGAACCCTTATGCGAGCAATCGTCGTCGGTAAGGCCCGTTCCGGCCACAACCGAAAGAAACTCCTCGCCCAACGAGCGAAGCCGCTTCTCCGAAGCGCGGTTGGCGGCGGTATAGCGGCGATGGATTGCGTGGAAATCGTCGAGGCTCAGCTGCGAGAGGCTTTTCATCCTCTGCTCGAAACCCTCCTCGAACAGCAGTTTAGCCAACTTTGTAACGGACTTCTGTACATCGAAATCCTGCTCTTCTTCCATACTGCTGGTGGAGAACATCTCGATCATCCTCGTAAGGTCATCGTTGCCTTCCGTTCCCACCAGCGCCATCAGTTGGTCGACCGCCTCGCTGATCATCACATCCTGGTCGGTCATCACCTCGAACGAAACCGGCTGCCCCAGGTCGTGGGCGAAGGTGCGGACAATGCGGTGCATAAAGCTGTCGATGGTGAACACCGAGAGGTCGGTATAATGGTGGAGCATAGCGCCTTGCAACTCGGCGGCCATCAGCTGGAGGTCGGTCGCCGTCGGAGGGTTGTCCTTATAGTATGCCAATGCCGCCAGCTCGGCCAGCAGGCGGCTTCCGAAGGTCTTCTTGTTGTCGGGATCAACCCCTTCGGTGGCCATTCGGTCGAGCTCGGTCATTATTCGGCTCTTCATCTCATTTGCGGCCTTGTTGGTGAAGGTGATAGCCAGTATACCGCGGAAACGGCTTTTCAACCCCTCGCGAGGACCGGCCATAGCCATCTTCAGATACTCGAGCACGAGGGTGAACGTCTTGCCCGATCCGGCGGCCGCCTTACACACCACAAAAGGGGCGTCGTGGGTATGCGTAGTGTTAATCATAGAATAATCAGTTTGCGCACAACTGTCTGGGTAGCGGAAGTAACGCGTACGAAGTAGGTGCCGGTTGCGTAGCGGGCAAGGGAGATATCCAGCCGTTCGTCGGCCGTATGCCATTGGTCAAGGACGCGCCCGTTGAGGTCAATCATCTGCACCTCGACCGCTCCATCGAAGCCACTAACGGCCAGCGTCACCCTCTCATTTGCTGGGTTTGGGTATAGGCTCATGGCACCATTCTCAATAGCATCTATGCCGACGGAGGTGTGGAAATAGATGCGTTGATCAAGCGACACGCTGGAGAAAACTCCGTCGGCACAGCGGTTGAGCATATATACTTCATAGTCGGTGCCTGCGTCAAGACCAGTAATTGTATATGATGTTGTCGAAGATTCCACGTCAATCGGATCGACCTCATAGTCGTAAAATCCGTATTGGCCATAGTAGATACGGTAACCTGTAGAATTCGCAACGGGTTGCCAATTGACGGTGGCGCTGCTAGCGGATATGTCACCTACTACGACACCTTCCACTGCCGGACAGTCCGTGGTGGTGAATTCAAGCGTGTCGCCCCATGGGCCGGGGATATCGCCCGAAGAGCCGCAGAGCGAACGCACGCTGGCCCGGTAGGTGGTGCCAATATATAGACCATCGACGGTAGCCGAGGGGGTTGCGGTTGTTTGCATAAGATTGGTGAAGTTGTTGAACACGCGCAACTGCCATGCCGCTTCGCCACCCGCGGCTGTCCAAGAGAAGGCTTGGCTGGTATAGTCGGTAGTGCCGAGTGCAAAGCCCGTGGGCGGCAGACAGCCCAAGTCGAGGGTGGCAACCTGATATGCCACCCACTCAGAGAAGGTGCTATCATTGCACACCTGCCGCACTCCAACATAGTAGTATACCATGGAGGTAAGACCTGTGAAAGTATAACTACCGACGGTAGGCGGCAAACGGATGCCGCTGACATTGTCATCCCAACTGCCGGAGGTGATATATACCTCGACGGTATCTATCGACTCGAAGTGGATGGTTATACTCTCATCGTCGGCCACCACATCGGTAACCACTGGTTCCCCACACCCCTCGGGGCAACTTATCAGGCGGATGTTGCCAATCACGGGACTGACCCAATTGGCTGTAACTGTATTAATGTCTATAGGGCTGTCGGAAGACACCTCAATATTTCGGCGAACCGTGTCATTATGCGCATTGAACGACGGAATGTAATTAGCGGTTCTGCCCACTGGCAACTTGCGGTTTACTGCCAGCAGAACGTTGCTGCGGCCATCCCACACAAAGTTGCTATCGAAACTATGCACCAGCCACGAAGTGTCGCGCCGAAAACTGAATTCGCCATCGGATATCACCTTGACAAATCGGTGTGTAGCATCTGGATGGATGAATCCACCCGTCAAGTCATCCTCACGGACATTGGCCATATAGACATCCACGCCACGGACAATATATGTTCCGCCGCGGACGATGTTAATATCCGATGGTTGGAAGGCGAATGCCCGTATCACGCTGCCATCGGGGGTGAGATTGGAAGCAGGTATGATAGTCTGCGAATAACCATATTTGAAATGGCCAGTACTCGGAAACGGCGACATATCTGTAAAAGTAGCCTCCTGGCTTGTATCCCAATTATCCATAATGGTGGCGTTCTCGCACCATCCGGTGGTAAACCACCACGAGGCAGGCAGGCCCGTGTCGCCCACGCCGCAGACGGGGCGCACCGTGGCTGTGTAGGTGGTGGTGGGTTCGAGGCCACCCACCCAGAGGAATGTGTCGCGCACGATATTCACCGTATTGCCAACGGCAACTTCCCAATAGGTCTCGCCGCCATAGGGCTGCCAGTGAACCCTTACACTGGTACGGCCAATGCTGTCGATTATCACATTGCGCACCGCCGGACAGGGCACACGTTCAAAGCGTACATTGTCGATTGCCGCCGGAGGCTGTGTACCGGGAGTATTACCGCTATGCCAGCAGAACATCAAGTGATAATACCCCGGTGCGTCGACAGTAAACACTTGCGTATAGTTCCGCCACGTGGAACTATAACTCATGCTGCTACCAGTATCGAGAGAAACCCATCCATCGGGGGCGCGCAGTTGGGGAAAAGCAACGTCAGGGTTAACCTCATAGCTGCCGGGTGCAAGCAACACACGCAACATACCCCTCGAATGCCAATCATAACTCACAATGTATTCGGCCGGAGCATCAAGCCAGAAGGTCTTATAGGCATAGGATTTGGAGAAATGTGGGTTTGGCTGCACACCGGGGCTGTAGTGGTTGCTCGCGCCGCCGTCGTCGGTGATATAAAGCGAGCGGCTGCCTGTGGCGGCCACGGCCGAGCCAATGCACCACTCGTTGTCGCTGTTGCTGAAAAGGCAGCGCCAAGCCACATCATCGCCCGGTTCAAAGCCTGTATAGTATGGCAGAGTGTCGGCAGGCATTTCGGTAAAGACCCGCACAACGAGGGCATCTGACACCTCGTCGCCACAGTCGCTCGCCACACGTATGGTATAGCGAGTTATGGTGTCGAGCCCTGTGAAGGTATAGTTGTTGACACCGACAACCGACACCGTATCGCTATATGACGAATCATCTGATATGTAAAGGCGGTAACTGCCGGCACAACCGCCACCGAAGCTGACCGCTATGGTATCGTAGCCCACGCCGGTAACCGACAAACTCGTCGGTGGCGGACATGAAGGCCTCGTTTCTACAAAAAGGGAGTCGATCACCCACCAGTAACCAGCGGCGTTCATATTGGCACGCATGACAATATATGCGCTGTCAGGCGCGCCGCACATCGGAACCGTCACTTCGTGGGCAAATCCCAATGTATCCCAGTTTGCAATGGACCAGTTTGCCTTCTCCACAAACGTGGAACTGTCGGCAAGATTGGTTTGCCAACCCACCGAGAAAGTGCCTGCCCTGGAGACATAACCAGAGGTTGGCTTCAGCCAAAAACGCACCTGAAGGGTGTCGGTAGGCATATCGAACCTCGGCAAGGCCACGTATGTCTGTTGAGCGCCCTCGAACATAAGTGCTTTGGAAGACCTCGGCTCGCCCAGGCTCATAGGGTAGATATATGGCCGGCCGGCCAACGGTGTCCAGCAGTAGGGAACCTCCTCATAAGGATATAATTCAAAGTTTTCGAAGTAAGGCGCGGCTTCGACGTTGCACTTGGTGCGTGCATGGGCATATACTGGAGGTGTGATGCTGCCGTCGCTGCACCTGGTAACCACCGAGATGATATATTCTGTATTTGCGTTGAGGCCGGTGATGGTACATACCGAATCGGACACATCGAGCGAATCGGTGGCGGTGCCGTCGGTCCAATAGACGCGATAGTTCTCTATCAGTCCCGATATCGCCAAATCGATGGAAGAGACGGTCGACCCTATGGCTCGGACGGCTATCGGACGGGGACAGGCAGGAATTGCTTCCACTACAAGATCGTCGATAAAACACTCATAATACACCGACGTTCTCTCGCTTCGCAACGCAATGCGGGCGCTATCGGGAGCCCCCGTTAGCATCACACACTTCTCCTCGTTGTACCAACATTCGTTGTTCGACCACGTAGTCACGCTCACAAACGAATTGCTATCGTTGATGTCGGTCAAATACCCCACCGACAACGAGCCATGGAAGCGAGAAGAATGGGTATACTCGCCCACGCGCATACGCACCTGCAAAGTGCCTGTGGGCTGGTCTGTGGCCGGCAAGGCTATGGTTGCAGGAAACGACGAAGGCTCCAACAACCTACCGTAGTCCGACCAATTTTGCACAGACCAATGTCCTGCCAGCGTTGTCCAACATGCAGGCATATAATATCCGTAAAGCCCGTCGAAACCTTCATACCAAGGAACATGGATAGTATCAGATGTGGTACGTAAACGACATTCAACCGGCAACGACTGCGAACCGTCGGCACAGCTGGCCGTAATGGCGAAGTGGTAGAACGTACAGCCGCCGAGGTTCCCAATAAGGAGCGAAGTGTCGGCAGTGGTGGCATGCAAGGTATCACCTTCGAAGTTCCAATAACTCACATTGTACACAGCACCAGTATTGGCTGTGTCGCTCCAACTAAGGAGCACACCGCCGGAGGTGTCGGTCATGGCCGAAAAGCCATGAACCCGTCCGCAAGCGAGCGGTGCGCCGATATAAATATCATCCAAGCTACAATACGACCCACCACAAACATTGCGGAAAGCCACCTGGCAGGCGGCAGCCCCAGCAGGCAACGCAACAGAGGTTTCGGTCCAATTGGGCATGACGGCACTATATGCTGCCAGACGCTGCCACGCACCAGCAGGCGAAGTGCGGACAAGCACCTCAAGGCTGTCAATCATGCCATAACCACTGTAATAATCCGGTCTGAGCTGCATGAATACAAGACGGCAGTCGGTCATGGTCGACAAATCGAACCAAGGGGAGTATAGGACACTAACTGAATCTTGTTCATAGTCCGAGATTCTTACAACGTAAGACCCCGACCATGCCCAACTGCCGGTAGCGTCGATTCGGGCAACGCTCCATGTCGAACTACCCGACTGGGTCCAGCAGTCGGGTACCACGCCACCTTCGAAGTCTTCGAAGAAAGGAGAGGTGGGTGTTACCACAATCGGAACCGTGCAGTCGCTATTTTGGGCCGAGACGGCGGACGGGCAGACAGAAAGCGGCAACAGAACCGCAACCAGAACCACCAATCGATACATTGCTTTCATAATCAACGATTTACTAAAATATCTAAACATGTTTCTATTTGCAAAATTATACAAAATATAAGTAAAATGCAAATATTATTTCAAATATCACGGATCATTTTCCCCGAAAACCATTCATATATATGACGGAAAAGTCGGAAAATCTGTTCACTTTTTAACATTTCAAAGCGCAAATATCCTCCAACTTATAGATTTACAACAGAATACACACAAAAGGAATTGTTAAAAATCGCATCCACCCGTTATCCGCTGATTCCCAGTATCTTCACCCTATCCTCCACCTATCAACTACCACCGTTCTTCGATTGTTCTTCGATCGTTCTTCGATCGTTCTTCGATTGTTCTTCGATTCGAATCGAAATACTA
>ONYC01000159.1 GCA_900321975.1 uncultured Bacteroidales bacterium | reverse complement strand
GATCGAGTGAATGAGGTATTGGAAGAGATGCTGCGAAGGCCGGATGTGCGGTTCTCAGTCAAGATGCGCCTGGGGCAGGAGAGCGAGGACGAGGGACTGAACATGATGCCGATAATCAACGAGATGCCGCTGCTGCACGTCACGCTGCACCCGCGACTGGGGCGACAGCAGTACAAAGGCATGGCCGACCGCGAGGCTTTCGCGCGTTTCCGCGAGGTCTGCCGGCATCCGATGGTGTATAACGGCGATATTGCCGCGTTGGGAAGCGAGGAGCTGGATTCGGGAAATATCAAAGGGGTGATGATAGGCAGGGGCTTGCTGGCGCGACCTTGGACGACCGGCGACAAGGATCCGGCCGAGGTGCTGCGGGCGATGCACGCCGCCGTCTACCGCCACGCCACGGAAACCCTCTGCGGCGACAGCCAGATACTTGCGCGGCTGCACGCCTTCTGGGAATATATCGACATCGACCGCAAGCAGAAGAAGGCCATCATGAAGGCCACCTCGCTGCCGCGATACCGCGAGGCGGTAAGCGGTTGTCGACCAACGGGTAACGCCTTTTAGTATTTTTTATGTTTTACCTACGGGAAAATAGTCGTAATTTTGCAGTCGTAAACCGAACTATTTTAAACCAAGAACCGACGGCCCGACGGTATAGAACCGGGACAGACAAGAAATGAAAAAGTACCTTCTGCTGCTCGCATCCATCTCGACGATTGCCTTCTGCAGCTGCTCGAAGTGGGACGGCGACCCCATCACCAAGGAGTTCAGCGCCAACAATACATATACCGAACTGGAGATTGAAGACGCATTCGATGTAACCGTCAGCGACGAGGTGAGCCAGGTAACCATCACGGCAGGCGACAACATCATGTCGAAAGTCCGCGTGGAGACCGAGGGTAACAAGCTGAAGATCTACCTCAAAGGCTGGACCGTAAGCCACAACGACATGAAGGTGCTGCTCCCCTATAATGCAAACCTCAAGAGCATCGAGCTCTCGGGCGCCTCGGAGTTCCGTTCCGCCTTCGCCCTTACCGGCCCCGAGGTGGATATCGAAATCTCGGGAGCATCTGATTTCTACGGCATTGTGATGGCCGACGAGCTGGATATCGACCTGAGCGGAGCATCCGACGCCACCATCGACGGCCAGGTGACCAAACTCGATCTGAACATCTCCGGTTCCAGCACCCTCGAAAAGAAGGTGGTGAACAACCGTTATTCGCTCGCCTGCGACCAATGCGAGTGCTCAATCTCCGGCTCGAGCGACGCCTATATCCATTGCGACGGCACCATCCGGGGCAGCGTCTCGGGCAGCAGCAGCCTGCATTTCACCGGCACCGCCTTCACCGCCGACTGCAACACATCGGGCAGTTCGGATATCATTCACGACACGTTCTGATACAAAAGAGTATAAACTTCAGCCGGCGGCTTGCAACATGTTGCAAGCCGCCGGCTTTTCCGTTTCTATTCACAAACCGGCCTTATCGGCGCAGGAATTCGCCTGCCCGCAGGGATATGTTGCGGCGCAGGGCGTCGGCATAGAACAATATCTCTCGTGTGTGGTAGTTGCCGTCGACACCGACAAGGGGCAGCATATAGTCGTTGCGCGAGTAGCCGCTGACGCAGAGCAGTAGCGAGGCAGTGTCGAGTGCGACGGTGAGCGTGTCGTCGCGATAGACCGTGGTGGCCGGAGTGCCGTCGGTGCGCCAGTTGAGCGGGTTGATGGCCATCCGGTTGCCGTCGCTGAGCATCGGGATGGCGCACTCGGGCGAACGCACACTATTGTAACAGACGGTTATACCGAGATCGGCGCTGTCGGTTGAAGCGACGATGTGCGACGAGGCACGAAGATCCTCGTCGGTAACCTTCCAGCCGATGACATAAGCGGCGACCATACGTCGATAGGCATCGTCGTCCATCGATTTCAGCAGTTCGACCACCGCATAGGCCCCTTGGCTGAAACCGGCAAGGATGAAGGGGCGGCCGCCGTTGAGATGCTCGATATAATATGCGAACGCACGACGTACATCGCTCATCGCCAACGGCATGCGGGCATCGACAAGGCTGTCGGAGGTGAAGGTTTCCATGGTGCATTGACGGTAGTAGGGCGAATAGAAATTGAGGCCGCCCACCAACAGTCGGTCGACCCCTTCCATCTCGCCACGCAGCAACTCACGGTGGCTGTCGTTGGTCATATCGGCGAAGTGCCGTACATGGCCGTCAGATACATAATCGTCGGTTTCGGTGGATGTTATATAGAAGACATCCACCCCTGCGCCGCGGTCGGCGACAAACCATTGCGCCGAGTCGGCATAGTCGGGTTCGGCAGGAATATCCGTCGCACGACGGCATCCGAGTGCCAACAGGCAGCAGGCAAGAATCAAAAGGAAGTGCCTCATAGGATCTGCGCTGAATGGTTCTTGGTATCGACCTTGCCGATGGCGTCGACTATGACGCCCTTCTCGTCTATGACGTAGGTGGTACGGAGTGTACCCATAGTCACCTTGCCGTACATCTTCTTCTCGCCCCACGCCTCATAGGCCTTGAGGATGGTCATATCGGTGTCGGCGACGAGGTGGAACGGCAGCTGATACTTCTCGATGAAACGCTGGTGGCTGGCGGCGCTGTCCTTGCTGACACCCAGCACCTCGTAGCCCTGGGCCAGGAAACGGTTGTAGTTGTCGCGCAGGTCGCAAGCCTCCGAGGTGCAACCCGGGGTGCTGTCCTTGGGATAGAAATAAAGAACCAGCTTGCGGCCGGCATAATCGGCGAGGGAAACGTGCTCGCCCGTCTCGATAACGCCCTCGAAATGCGGGGCTTGGGTACCAATTGCCAACATATTTTCGATTTATTAGAATTTCGTATAAAGATAAACGCCGGCGGTGCCAAAATATTGTATTCGCGACAGAAAAGGCGACCTTTCGTCATCTGACGATTGGACAACCCAATATCCGGCTAATACACAACACCTTATACCATAACTACAAAATATTTTTCGCCATATCGAAAAAAAAGAGTAAATTTGCACTTCGATTCACTCATTTTTTGCTAATGAAAAACACTTATAAGATATTCCGCGAAAGCGTCAAGGAGATTACGCGATACTATATGCTGCTGGTCGAGGAGACCAAGAGCCAGCGGCTGGTTGGGAGCACCAACGAATGGGTGCTCGACAACTACTATATGATCAGCGAGCAGGAGAAGGTGATGAAAGTCGAGCTGAAAGGTCTGGAGAAGGGCGAGTGGAAGGTGGAGAAAAGCCGCATCCAACTGCTTTGGGACCTGCTGGCAAACTACCTGCGCCGCTGCTATTTCCAGGTGGACAAGGCCCTGCTGTTCCGCTACCTGACCCAAGTGCAGCAACGGCAGAAGGACTACCTCTCCTACCCAGAGGTGACGGCCCTGCTGCCGCTGGCCAAGGCCGTGCTCGTCAAGGAGCTGGCCGACCTCTGCCACCGGCTGGACGAGCAGAAGTCGTACCGTTTCCAGCCGACCGACAAGAGCCAGGCCGACATGGATTACCTGAACAAGGCCTCGATGGACAACCTGATGATGATGAACATCTTCAACTCGTTGAAGAAACTCACCAAGCTGCCGATGGCCGAACTGCTCGACGCCGTAAGCTTCTCGGAGCGCATGCTCAAAGGCGAGAAGGCCGACATGTACGACCAGATGCAGGACAAGACCAAGGAGGACTATCGCGGGAAGGTGGTACGCCTCTGCCGCAAACAGAAGGCGAAAGAGTACGACTTTGTGAAGAAACTGGTAGCCACCGCCGACGAACGCGGCGAGCATGTGGGCTGGCAACTCTTCCCGCCCAAGCGCTGGAACGCACGCGCCCACGGCTATATCACCATCGTGGCACTGGTGTCGCTGGCGCTGGCCTTTGGATTCGGCATGTGGGGCACCTGGGGAAGCGGTTTCACGTGGCTCACCGTCCTTCTCATTGTCATAATGTGGGTGCCGATGAGCCAGCTGGTTATCGACCTATTCAACTGGCTGCTCGGCAAACTGCACCATCCGACCGGCACCTTCAAACTGAAATTCAAGGACGGGCTCATCCCCGACGAATACACCACGATGGTCATCATGCCCACCATCCTGAAGAACAAAGCCAAGGTGGAGGAGCTGATGGGGGTGCTCGAAGTCTACTACCTGAGCAACATCAACCGCGGAAGCGGCCACAGTTTCAGCTGGGTGCAGGGGCAGAACCTCTACTACACGCTGGTTGGCGATGCAGCCGCATACAAAGAAGAAGATGCCCCGTGGGACGACGAGGTGGTCGAAGCAGGCCTTGCCAAAGTGAAGGAACTCAACGAGAAATACGGCGCACCGATATTCAACTTCGTCTACCGTCGCCGCGCGTGGAGCGACGGCGAGCGCACATGGCTCGGCCATGAGCGCAAACGCGGCGCCATCCTGCACTTCAACGACCTTATCCTCGGCCAGACAAGCGAGGCCGACAAGCAGAAGCGCTTCCGCTGCGAGACTATCAGCCAGCACGACTACTCCATCAAATTCATCATCACCCTCGACACCGATACCGAGTTGGTGCTCTACTCGGCACAGAAGCTGATTGGCGCAATGGCCCACCCGCTGAACCAGGCCGTGCTCTCGCCCGACGGAAGGCGCGTAGACCGCGGCTACGGCATTATGCAGCCCCGCGTGAACGTCGATGTCGAAGTGACCAACAAGAGCCGCTACGCCCAGCTTATGGCCGGCCTCGGCGGATTGGATGTCTATACCACCGCCAGCTTCGAGCTCTACCAGGACATCTTCAACGAAGGCTCGTTCTGCGGCAAGGGCATCTACGACCTGCGCGTGTTCCAGCAGGTGCTCAAAGGCACCTTCCCCGAGAACCTTATCCTCAGCCACGACCTGCTCGAAGGCTGCCACATCCGCTGCGGCCTGATCAACGACGTGGAGGTGTTCGACGACAACCCCTCGAACTATATCGACGACGCCAAGCGCCATCACCGCTGGACACGCGGCGACTGGCAGATCATCTCGTGGCTCGGCCGCAAGGTGAAAAACGAGCGCGGCGAACGCGTCAAGAACCAGGTGAACACCATCGGCCGATGGAAGATATTCGACAACCTGCGCCGCTCGATGCTGAGCCTGGCACTGATGGTAGTGCTCCTCGTGGGCTTCAGCGGGTTCGTCAACATCCACCCCGTGTGGTTCCTCGTGGCCGCGCTGGTGGCCATCGCCTCGCCAATCGTTTTCTTCATCATCGGACAGATAACCACCCTGCCCCGGTTCGGCAAACGCTACAAATACTACATGACCCTCATGCGCGGCTTCCGCGTCATCCTCTACCGCTCGCTGGTACAGTTCGCCCTGCTGCCCAAAGAGGCCTGGATGTACACCGACGCAGCCGTGCGCGCCTGCTACCGCATGTGGTTCTCGCACCGCGACCTTCTGGCCTGGATCACCAGCGACGAGGCCGCCAAGAGCACCAAAGGCACGCTTGGCGACTACCTCGGCAAGTTCTGGTTCAACTATGTGGCGTCGGCGGCACTTGTCGTGCTGTTCGTCCTCGGATGGGGCAACTGGGTCGACTTCGCCGCAATGCTGTTCTGCGTGGTGGTGTGGTGCGGCGCCCCCTTCCTGATGTACATCCTAGGGCGCAAATTCCCGCAGGAGCGGAAGACCCTCTCGGAGCAGGAGACCGCCGAGGTGCGCAAGGTGGCTGCAGACACATGGCACTTCTTCGACAGCCTCATCACCGAAGAGAACAACTGGCTCATCCCCGACAACTACCAGGTGGGGCGCGAGCCGCTGACCGACTACAAGACCTCGCCCACCAACATCGGCTACTCCATGACCGCCGTCATAAGCGCTGCCGAACTGGGCTTCATCACCCACAAAGAGGCCGTTCAGCGGCTCGAGCATATTGTCGACACCGTCATGAGGCTCGAGAAATGGAACGGGCACCTCTTCAACTGGTACTCCATCAGCACCCTCAAGGCGCTGCCCAACTTCTTCATCTCCACCTGCGACTCGGGCAACTTCGTAGCCTGCCTTTATGCCGTCAAAGGTTGGCTCTCGGTCATCGCCGACCCGGCAAATGCATCCGACCTGTCGGGCGCCCTGCTCGCCAAGGTGCAGCGCATCATCGACCAGACCGACTTCACCAAACTCTACAACCCCGAGCTGGATGTCTTCAGTATCGGATATGACACCTCCAACTACACCCTCCTGCCCTACCACTACAACAACTTCGCCTCCGAAGCGCGCCTCACCAGCTTCCTCACCATCGCCCAGGGCGACGCTCCCTACAAGCATTGGTTCTGCCTGGACAAGACGCTGGTGCAATACAAAGGCTATAAAGGTGTGGCCTCATGGTACGGCACCATGTTCGAATACTTCATGCCGCTCATCTTCCTTCCCACCTACCGCCACACCCTGATGGACGAAACCTACAGCTTCGCCATCCGCGCCCAACGCGCCTTCGTCCACGACCCGCTGCCATGGGGCATCTCGGAGACGGCCTACAACGAACTGGACGACGCACAGAACTATAAATACCACGCTTTCGGCGTCCCCTACCTCAAGTTCCAGAACACCACGCCCGACCGCATAGTGCTCTCGCCCTACAGCTCGCTGATGGCCATCGGCGCCGACGACCGCGCCGTCTACGACAACATGCAGCGCTTCCGCAGCCTCGGCATGTACGACGATAGTCTCGGTTTCTTCGAAAGTTACGACGACGAAGACCACGTTCCGGTCCGTGCCCACTACGCACACCACCAGGGAATGATCCTCGCATCCCTCACAAACTACCTCTGCCACAACTGTCTGCAGCAATACTTCATGCACGACCCCACCATGCGGTCGATGGAGACACTCCTCAAGGAAAAGGCTCAGGTGAAGCCCTATATCGACCTCAAGGTGACGCAGTATAAGCGTTACCAATACTCCAAAGTGCAGACCGAGAGCGACGCACGCGACTTCGACACCATCGCCAATGTGCCCGAAATCGGAGTGATAAGCAACGGACAATACACCGTGCTCATGAACGACCGCGGCAGTGGATTCTCACGCTACAAGAACATCCTCCTCAACCGATACCGCAAAATCACATCCGACCACTACGGCACATACCTCTACATCCGCGACCTGCGGACCGACCATATCTGGAGCGCAACCTACGCGCCCCTCGACGTGATGCCCGAAAGCTACCACGTGAGTTTCGCCAGCGACAAACTCAGTTTCCTGCGAGTCGACGACGGAATAGAGACCAAGACCGAAGTGACCGTGCTCAAGGACCGTAGCGCCGAACTGCGCCGAATAACCTTCGCCAACAACAGCGGCCGCGACGTGGACCTCGAAATCACCACTTACGGCGAGGTGGTGCTCTCATCGGCAAACGAAGACGAGAACCACCGCGTGTTCGCCGGCATGAAAGTCATGTCGGAATACGACTCTGAACATGAGGCGCTCGTCTTCAGCCGTCCCGGCAAAGGCGGAAATCACAATTACATGCTTCACAAACTCTGGACAGGCGAAGAGACGGCCGACATCGTGGAATACGAGACTTCACGACTGAAATTCCTCGGTCGCGGAAACAGCCTGCGCCACGCCGATATTATCGAAAGCCGCCGAACCTTGACCGGCACCGTAGGTACCACCCTCGACCCGGTGATGAGCATGCGCCGCCGTCTGCACATAAGTAACGGCAAGAAAGTGGAAGCTTACATACTGACCGGCTACGGCAAGAGTCGCGACCAACTACTGCAACTCACCGAGCAATACCAGAGCTCGATGGATGTTGAACACGCCTTCCGCACCGCATCGGTGTTCAACAATATGCGCACCAGCCTCTCGCTCCTGAAGGGCAGTCAGATGCGCCTCTACTGCAGTATGGCCAAATATATGGCCCAGACAGCCACTCTCGGCAACGAACGAAACGAATTGCTTGCTCACAACACGCTATCCCAAAGCGCCCTATGGCGTTTCAGCATCAGTGGCGACCTGGCCATCCTACTCATGGAGGTGGACAGCATGGAACATTCTGGCCACGCCAAGGAGATGCTTCGCGCATTCGAATATTTTAAGGTGCATGGCCTGCTCCTCGACCTGGTGTTCATCAACGATGCTCCGGCGAACGAACGCGACGGCCTGACCCACTTCATCCGCGGTATGGCCGGCACAGAACATCTCTGGGCCGAACATTCCGACGCCGGCAGCGTCTTTGTGCTCGACAGCAACGATGTCAGCGAAGCTGAACGTACCTTGC
Organism: uncultured Bacteroidales bacterium; assembly: GCA_900321975.1. Lineage (GTDB taxonomy): Bacteria > Bacteroidota > Bacteroidia > Bacteroidales > P3 > Colimorpha. The sequence goes on along the minus strand of ONYC01000159.1, from coordinate 9,643 downwards.
TACACACCGTAGCGCGCCTCTCATTCAATACACGCGACGGCATAACAATCGCACAGCAGTTGCGCCGTCTCGAGGTGGAAAACCAGCACTATCAGGACAAAATAGAATACCCCGTGCTCCGTCCCAAGAAGGAATTCCGTGTGTGGAGCAACCTCGAATTCTACAATCAGTACGGTGGCTTCGACCACGATGGCCGCGACTATGTGGTCACCAACACCACGACACCAATGCCGTGGGTCAACGTGATTGCCAATGAGCGGCACTTCGGTTGCATAGTCAGTTCCACCATGTCGGGCTTCACCTTCGCCCACAATGCGCAGCAGTTCAAACTCACCGGCTGGAGCAACGACATCGTCCGCGACAATGCCAGCGAGATGCTCCTGATCAACAAACAGCAGTTTGTCCCGGCCACCGCACGCCACAGCCAGGGATGGTCGGCCTTCGACGCCGAATACGACACCCTTTCTGTCGCCGTACGTCTCTTTGTGGCAAGCGACAAACTCGAGAAATACTACCAGATAAAACTCATCAACCGCGACGATGCACCGCAGCAGGTACAGCTCGACATGGTCTACAAACTGGTTCTAGGCATGTGCGAAGAGCAAACGGCCCGCTACCTTTACTCCGAATGGGACGAAGCTTCGAACAGCCTCCTCGTGCGTAACGTCTACCACCCCATCTACCACGACCAGACCGTGCGTCTCACCGCCACCGAGCCGCTCACCGACATCTCGCTCAACTACCCCAACCGCAAGCGCCTGGGTCTCACCATCGACCTGCCTGCCGGCAGCGAAAAGGTGGTCTCATTCGTACTGGAAGTGGCCGACAAAGCCAGCCAGGCTGAACGTCCGACAAACGCAACCATCAACGCCGAGTTCGACCGCGTCTGTGCATATTGGGACGAGAGACTATCGCACATACAGGTCGAGACGCCTGACCGTTCGCTCAATCACATGCTTAACCGATGGTACCTCTACCAAGTCTATGCCTCTCGTCTCTTCGCCCGCGCTGGTTTCTACCAGGTGGGCGGAGCCACAGGCTTCCGCGACCAGTTACAGGATGTCATGAGCGTCCTCTATAGCGACCCAGCATACGCCCGCCGCCAGATTCTCGACCACGCCGCCCATCAGTTTGCCGAAGGCGATGTGCTGCATTGGTGGCACGAAAGCATGCACCTCGGTGCACGCACCACGTTCAGCGACGACTACCTGTGGCTGGTGTTCGTGACCTACCAATACGTCAATGTTACGGGCGACACTTCCATCCTTCTAGATGAGGTTCCCTTCTGTCAGGCCGACCAGCTTGCCCCCGGCGAGGCCGAACGTGGGGTGAACTACAGCACGGGAGAAGAACGTGCATCGCTTTACGAGCACCTACGCCGTGCAATCAACCGTTCGATGAGCCGCACAGGTATCCACGGACTGCCGCTGATGGGTTGCGGAGACTGGAACGATGGTATGAGCTGCGTGGGTGTGGAAGGCAAGGGTGAAAGCGTATGGGTCGCCTTCTTCCTGGCCGACCTTTTGCCCAAGATGGAGCAACTGACTCAGGCTATGCCCGGTGCCGACCTCGCCTATTGCGAGGAACTGGCAGCCTACCGCAAACGCCTGGTCGACGCCATACAGCACTCGGCCTGGGATGGTGCATGGTTCCTCCGGGCATACTACGACAACGGTGACCCAATGGGTAGCCGCAACAACATCGAATGCCAGATTGACCTTATAAGCCAAGCTTGGAGCATTCTCACCGATGTTGCCACTCCGGAACAGAAAGAAAGCGTAATGCGCGAGACCGACCGCCGCCTGGTAAACCGCGAACACGAAATAATCCAGCTGCTTACTCCAGCCTTCCAGAATTCACAACCTTCGCCCGGCTACATTATGAACTACCCAGTCGGCGTGCGCGAGAATGGCGGCCAGTACACTCATGGCGCCATGTGGTACATTATGGCCCAGTTGAAGGAGGGGCGTTATGATATGGCATACTACCTGTATTCCATTATCAACCCTATCCACCGTACCCACTCGCTCGCTGACGTGCTCAAGTACAAAGTGGAGCCCTACTGTATGGCCGCCGACATCTACAGCAACCCGCAACATCCCGGCCGCGGCGGCTGGACATGGTACACTGGTTCCGCATCTTGGGCTTACAAGACCGGTATCGAGAACATCCTCGGTCTTCACAAAGAAGGCAACAAATTGACTTTGGCTCCGCAGGTGCCCACCGACTGGCCCACATTCACCTTACGTTACCGTTATGGTGCAAGCACCTACGTCATACGCTACGAACGCGGTGCCGAAGCTTCGTCATCGACAATCAACCTTGTCGACGACGGTCAGGAGCACGAAGTCCTGATACACTAAATAAAGAACAGGCTGACTCCAGCCACACTTATGGCCGCGCCCAGCACTTCGCGCAGTGTTACCCGCTGACGGAAGAGCCACGCGGCAGGGGCTATGATAAGCACTGGAGTGAGGGCGAAGAGAGTTTGTGCAATACCTGTAGAGGTGTATTGTGTGGCCAGCAACGAGGCACTTACGCCCACAAAGGGGCCAAACACCGTTGCACCGAGCACACACCACATTGCCGTCCGATCGTGCACTGCGTGGCTCAGTTTGGCCTTCCATTCTTTATTGAATATCACCAACAGCAGGAAGAATCCACAAAGTCCCATCGTGGCACGTATCATCGTGGCGGCAAACGGCACACTCAGGAACAACGGCATCGGCAGCAGCGCCCCGTCGGGAACTGCCTGCTGGCTTACGCCTAGAGTTGCAATGGCTGCATCGTAGTGCTGCAACCCTATCTTGCTCAGCACCAAACCAAATCCCTGACATATACCGGCCATGGCGGCAAAGAAGATACCTTTCTTCGGCAGTTTCAGTCCTAGGGTATCGCCTTTCTTCGAAAGTATTGACAATGCTATACCACTGAGAGTTACCACCATACCGACGATTGCCAGAGGACGCATCTGCTCGCCCAGGAGCAGCCGCCCTACAAGGGCAGCCGTCGGGGCCGAGAGGGTCATAAAAAGCTGTCCGAAACGCGATCCGATAAGAATATAGCCCTGCATCAGGCAATAGTCGCCAATGACATAACCCACCACTCCGCTCAGCAGCAGCCACATCCATGTCGAGCCGTCGGCATAACGCGGCCAAGGTATACCCATAGTAAGCCAAAGTGTCGCCACCAACAGTGTAAGCGACATCGTCATCCTCACCACATTGAGCGGCAGGCTTCCCATCCTTTTCGACGCCACATCGGCAAAAAGGGCAGTGATTGTCCACGACACTGCCACACCGAGCGAAATCAACTCGCCAACGAAAGCCATCCGTTATCCCCTACTGACCGTTGAACACTATCGGGATATTGCTGGCAAACAGTTTCACTGCCATAGCCAACAGCACCACTCCGAAGAACTTGCGGAAAACATATATCAGGTCGGCTCCCAGCCAACGCTGAAGCTTGTCAAGGTGGCGAATTACCAGATAGTCGATCACAATATTCAGTATCAGACCTATCATGATGTTGACGTCGGCATATTCTGCACGGAGCGAAATCAAGGCCGTGATGGCTCCGGGACCGGCAATCAGCGGGAACGCCACCGGCACTATGCTGGCGCCTGAAGCTGAGGTCTCGTTCTTTATAAACTCATGTCCGGTGATCATCTCCATTGCCAGAATAAACAGTACCGCAGCACCAGCCACAGCAAACGACGGAGCGTCGATGCTGAACAGGTGCAATACAGCGTCGCCGACATAGAAGAATGCCACAAAAAGCAGCAGTGCCACCAGCGTGGCCTGCAACGGTTTTATTGCTTTACCCTGATCCCTCATCGAAAGAAAGATAGGTATCGAACCGGTTATGTCGATAATGGCGAACATCACCAAGAAGGCACTGAAAATCTCAACAATATTTATCATTTTATAATTTTTTGACATTAACGCCACGATTATCCGTTTATTGTATCACCAACAATAAATTGGTGTATCATGCCGTTATATGCAGAAAAAGCCGAAATGATCAACCAACAGACATACGACCTGCTGCGACGCTTGGCCGACCGCTACGAGACACCCGAATTCATCAATGGCGACCCATCGTGGTGGATGCACCAGGTAGAAGGCACGGCCAACCGCGAAGCCACTGCATTTGTGGCTTCCGTACTGAGTTACGGCAGTCGAAGCCAGTTTATGCCCAAGATCGGGACACTACTCAACCTTGCCGAGGGAGATATGGACAGCTGGCTTCGCAAAGGCAAATACCAGGAATATTTTGCATCCAGCGACAATAGCAGCTTCTACCGGCTATACAGCCACAGCACAATGCGACACTTTTTCGATGTGTATGCCTCGCTCCTAAATGAGTACGGCAGTCTTGGAGAATATATCGTCCGCTGCACAGGAATCGAAGCGGTGGAAAGCATCTGCCGCTGGTTCTCCGGGCGTGGGGTGAGCACAGTCATTCCCAAGGACGCCACTTCGGCCTGCAAACGCGTCTGCATGTTCCTCCGCTGGATGGTTCGCAGCAACTCGCCCGTCGATCTTGGTCTTTGGGCCGACCGAATCGACCGCCGCACCCTTATTATGCCGCTTGACACACATGTCCTTTCCGAGGCCACCAAACTCGGTCTCATGGGTAGCCGTTGTGCCAGCATGCATGCCGCACGCCGATTGACGGACATAATGGCAGAAGTCTTTCCCGACGACCCACTCAAAGGCGACTTCGCCCTGTTCGGCTTCGGTGTCGACCCCCTGTAGGCGCTACGGCAATCACCTTGTATACGTGTTGATTATCTCTACGCGACTCCTACCCTGCCCTTTCTTGTTGACACGTATCTGAACGGGGATACGCTCTTCGAGCTCTTCGCGGTGCGAAATGATGCCCACACGACGGTTCGACTGTCCGGCAATTTCCTGCAACCGCTCCAATGTCGACATAACGGAATCGAGATTCTTCTCGTCAAGGGTACCGAAACCCTCGTCGATGAAAAGTATATCGACGTTGAGACCGGGACGATTGAGGGATGAAAGGGCCAATGAAAGCGCCAGTGAAATCATAAAACGCTCGCCGCCGGAAAGAACCGTAGCACTACGTACTTCACCTCGATTATAGTTGTCGAGCACCAATATGGCCAACTTCTCGTTCTCTTCGCTACAGGTCAGCGTATAACGGTCGGTGATTTTCGAAAGGTATATATTGGCATTGTTCAGCAACGGCTTGAGTATATAGCTCTGTACCAATGTGCGGAAACGGCTTTCGCCGAACACCCTATTGAGGCGATACCATCGCTCAAATTTCTTTTTGGCAGCTTCAAGTTCCACTTCCGAGCGATTACGCCGGTCGAGCATATCGTTGTTATCCCTCAATTTCTCGCTTATAGCGCCCAGCTCTGCCGTCAACTTCCCTATATCACTTTTCAAATCTTCGAGCTTTTTTTCCAATTCTATCGCGTCAGGAAGGTCATCGTTGGCGCTGATATTCAGCAGCACCATCTTGGCGGCAACTTCATTGCCGGCTTGGGTTATCTCATCGGTTTTCGATTTGCACTCGCTATAGAGTTCGGCCCAATGCGATTGTATGTTGGGTAAACCTAGGGCTTTGGCATCGGCCTCGATATTCCTCCATTCAGGACAGAGTTCCAGCACCTTGTTGCAGATTTGGCCAAGATGATTCAATTCCTCCTTCAATTTCTTGGTCTTTTCCTCATTATCCTCATAACTCTTTTTTCTTTCGAGGTATACCTTCGACTCATCTTTCAAATTGCGGCGTGTGCCGTCAATATCCTCCAACCAGCTGGCATACACGCGGTCAATCCGAGGATGCAACTCAGACAGCAGCCCTTTGATTTCATCGTCTGCGTCTTTCACTATCTTTTCCTGACTCTCTATGCTATTGATATTCTGGAGCAAGGCCGATTCGGCGTCTTTCAGGTTTTTGAACGCCACCTGGCGCTTATCCTCCAGAGTCTTATCCTTGCTCTTTTCGTCGATTGCTTTCTGCAAATCGCCGACGCGCTTCACAACATCGCCAAGTTCAGCTATCTTGCTGACAAGGGCCTGTCTCGCCGGTTCTATCTGTGGCGACAAAGGTTGTTGCGAATCGATGCCGAGTTTGGCTGCATCATTGTTCAACTTGACTTTTGTCTCGTTGATTTTGTTTTTTGACGCCGCGCACTTACCTTTAATTGTCGAGAGAGCCTTATTGGCCTCATTGTATTTCTCGGTCATCTCTTTTTTCTTCGACTCTGCATCGGCAAGTTTGCGGGCTGTCTCGGCCTGCCTTTCCTGCAATGGTGTTACCAGCGCCTTGAAATCCTCGTCGAGATGCAACTCGTTGATATGCTGGCCGCAGAGCGGACAGATTTCTGCCTTTCCGTCGGCCAGACGCTTGCGAAGATTGACGAGGGTTTCCTCTACGCCCATCTTCATCGTGGTGAGCAGGTCGAGCGCTTCGCGGTCGGCACGGTTTGCAGCCTCCCATTCTTTCTCGGCAGCCTCTTTGCAAGCAAGCAATTCGCCTTTGAGACGTTCTTCTGCGCGCTTGATTTCATCCTCCTGCGATATGGCTGATTCCTCGTCTTTCACGAGATGCTTGAGGTTCGTCTCCAAAACATCAAGTTCACCTTTGCGTATTTTCGCCGCCATAATGGCTTTGTTCACCTCGACGGGATTCAACTCGTCGCGCTTGCCCATCAGCTCTTTGATTGCGGCTTGCTTCTTCTCGACATCATTTCTGGCGGTTTCTTCGGCTTTTTTATTGCCTTCGACATCGTTCTTCAAACCCTCGGTAAGTCCTGTGAGCCGTTTCTTTTCCTGTTCGGCGACGGTCCTCTTCGTCTGCGCTGATCCGAGGAGGCTAAGCTGCATATCGACCTTTTCGGCCCCTTCATATAGCTCACGCTTCCCCTCCTGCCCTTCGAGCCATTCCCGCGGCTCGGCAAGTCCTTTCACCAATTCGTCGTAAAGGTTTTCCCTCAACCTCAGGTCGGCCGACAAATCGCGGTATTTTTTTTCGAGTTCCGTCAGTTTTTCCTTGGCTTTTTCTATCTTACCCCTATTGTCGTTGATGGATTTTATGTTGGCCAGTTTCTCTACGACAATCTTTTCTTCTTCGCTCTTTTTCTCTTTTTCGGCTCCAAACACGGCCAAATCGCTGTTGAGTTTGGCCAGTTCTTCATCCTTCAGCAACATATCGCCGATAGTTTTATACGCCGTTTCAGCCGTGTTTTTATCGGCCGCCACCCTGTTGAAGATATTGGTGATTGCCCGGCCATATTCGGAGAAATGCTCGGTTTGGGTAAGTTTTTCAAGGACTTCCTCCCGTTCTTTTTTCCCTCCGGTGAGGAAATTGGCGAACTGTCCCTGAGCCAGCATGGCCATACGGCTGAACTGCTCGAAGGTGAGCCCGATTGCGCTGCGGATGGGTTCGCCAGTATCGTTGTTCACCTTCTCATAGTCTTTGCTGCCGACTTTGACCGTCCACTCGGGGTCTTTATACTTCACCTTGCTGGTGTCTTTCACACCGAGAGCGATTCTGGCCCGGTATTCCACACCGTCATTGCCCTCGAAAACGACCTCGCTGTAGCAGTCGTCCTTGCTTGAAATACCCAGACGGGTGTACTGCTTGAGGCTGTTCACGCTCAAGCTCTCGCCGTCGGCATTGCTGTATTTGTTCTTTGACGGATCGACCACATTGTCGATTCGCGGCGTTGTTTTGTAGAGCGCCATCGAGATTCCGTCGAGGATCACCGACTTTCCGGCGCCGGTATCACCATAGATTAGGAATGTACCGGCCGGAGTTCCGGTGATTGCATCGTTCAATCCGTTCTCGAAATCGATGTCGGCTTCTTCGATCGAAGCTATATTGCGAAGTATGAGTCTCTTGATTTTCATACGTTTTCTTCGTTTTTGTCAGACTTCTTCTTTGCAGCCTTCTCTGCATCACGGGCAGCCTTCTTGGCGGCTTTCTCGGCCTCGCGGGCGGCACGCTTCGCCTCTTTATCGGCCTCGCGGGCGGCCATTCGCGCCGCTCTCTCCTCTTCTTTTGCTGCCCGACGGGCTTCACGGTCCGCTTCGCGGGCGGCCTCACGGGCGGCACGCTCTTTCTGGACGGCTTCAGCTTTGCGGGCGGCTTCGGCCTCGCTGGCCGCCTCTTCCTCCCTCATACGCAAGATTTCCTCCCTCACGGCCACAAAATCTTCGCGGACCTCCTCGAGGTCGAGCTGCGGGAACTGGCCGATCACCTGCTCAACGAACCTCATCGGGTCGAGCATCTGCTGCAGGGTAGCCACTTCGAAGGTGGGCCGTGCGGCTGTTTCGGAGGGGTTCTCCTCGTCGCCGGTTTCGATTATCTTGGGGTTGTAGCGTACCTCGTCGCCGGTGGCGGAGAGGATATCGTAGATCTGCTGGGTGAAATCCGACGGCCTCGGGGCTTTGCGATCCATCCGCAGGCGAATGTATCCCGACGGGTGCTGATTGCAGAATTCGCGAATTGCCGCAATCGCCTGGTCGGCATCGGCGAACGACGAGCCGTCGAGCGGCAACTCATAGAAATGGCGAAGTTCGTCGATGCGCAACTGACGGATTTTCACCGCGCCGCCGCGCCGGTCGAGTTCGACCACACTCACCGTGTGGGGATATTTCTCGTCGCAGCTGACGTGGAGCGGGCTTCCTGAATAGCGGGCAACCGGCGAATGGTAGACGACCTCGTCGAGCATTGCATCTTCAGGGTGTCCGATGGTCTGCGGCTTGTGGATGTGCCCGAGAGCCAGATAGTCGTAGCCGCTTCCGAAGGCAGAAGTGTCCTGAGTCTCGAGAGTGCCGATATCGAACGAATGGCCGGTGATGTCCAATCCGGTTACCGCCGTATGAGACATCATCACCACAGGTTTTCCCTCGCTGTTATCGGCAGCGATACGATCGAGGATCGACTGAAGTTGCTCTCTGCGTTCGCCACGGGCGAAGGGCATCGCCACAATATAGCCCTGTTCGAGCCGGACAATATATTGCTCCTGCCAGTCGCCCTCGGCGTCGATAGCGGGCGAAACCCCTACAAGGTGGATTCCAGCACAGCCCCAGATAGCGCTGTCGGCCTGCAGACGCGAGGCGGAATCGTGGTTGCCGGCGGTGATCACGATGGTCATTCCTGGACATTCGTTGTGCAGACTTACGAAATAGTCGGTGAAGACCTTCTTTGTCGATGCCGAAGGCTGCTGGATGTCGAACACGTCGCCCGACAGCAGCAGGGCGTCGGGATGCTCTTCGCGGCACCAGGTGCTCAGCTGGCGGAAGAAGTGACGATGCTCGTCGCTGCGCTCATAGTTCTGATATATGATTTGACCCAAATGCAGGTCGGCGGTATGCAATATCTTCATAGCGGATTATACGGTCGGATTTTCGCGATGCAAAAGTAAAACTATTATTCGGAAAAAACAACAAAAAGTTTCTCTTAGCTAAATATCAGTTATTTACAGACAAAACAACACGATTTTGGGCACTTCTTTTACAGGGTCATTGTAATATGGTGATTCTCCGTATCTTCACCCTATCCTCTCCGTATCAACTACCACCGTTCTTCGATTGTTCTTCGATCGTTCTTCGATCGTTCTTCGATTGTTCTTCGATTCGAATCGAAATACTAT
>ONYC01000160.1 GCA_900321975.1 uncultured Bacteroidales bacterium | reverse complement strand
GACAAGTTCGTGGCCGCCTTCCCGGGGAGCGAACTGCCCCGCGCCGGCGGCGGCGCCCGCTGCATGACGATGCCGATCCTGCGCAATGCGGAGTAAGTAGTTAAGTAGACAGTAGTTAAGTAGTTAAGACAACACCAACTAATTTTTAAAATGAAACAGTACCATTTGGCTAACAATGTGATCGGGTGGGTGATCTGCCTGATTGCATGCGCTGTGTACATCATGACGGCGGAAGCCACCGCCTCGTGGTGGGACTGCGGTGAGTATATCTCCACCGCCTTCAAACTGCAAGTGGGTCACCCCCCGGGAGCACCCACCTTCCAACTTATCGGACGCCTCTTCTCGATGTTCTCGAGCCCCGAGACCGCAGCCCACGCTGTCAACGTGATGAGTGCCGTATGCAGCGGCTTCACCATCCTGTTCCTCTACTGGGCAATCACCCTGCTGGGCAAGCACCTGCTGCCCGACCCGAAGAACCCCTCGCTCAAGGACTGGAAGACCTGGGCCGTGTTCGCCGCAGGCATAGTCGGCTCGCTGGCCTATACCTTCAGCGACACCTTCTGGTTCTCAGCCGTCGAAGGCGAGGTCTACGCTATGTCGAGCTTCTTCACGGCACTCGTGTTCTGGGCCATCATGAAATGGGAAGAGCAGAGCGACGACCCGCACTCGCTTCGCTGGCTGATCCTCATCTCGCTGCTGGTCGGCGTGGCCATCGGAGTCCACCTGCTGAACTTGCTGACGGTGCCCGCCATCTTCTACGTCGTCTACTTCAAGAAATGGCCAAAGACCACTTGGAAAGGATTCATCGTCACCGGCCTGTTGTCGGTGGTCGTCCTCGGAATCATCCTGTGGGGAATCATTCCCGGCATAGTGAATGTCGACTCGGCCGTCGATGTGTTCTTCGTCAACACCCTCGGCCTGCCGTTCAACAGCGGCACCATCTTCTTCTTCACCCTGCTGGCCGCGCTGGTGGTGTGGGGATTGTGGTTCACATGGAAGAAGCGCAAACCCGTCATCAATGCCGGCATTCTGGCTTTCGCCATGCTGGTGATCGGCTATTCGACATTCTTCGTCCTCGTGATCCGCGCCAACACCAACACCCCGCTCAACGAGAACGCCCCGAAGGATGCCGTGTCGATGCGCGCATACCTCGGCCGCGAGCAGTACGGCTCGACACCGCTCTTCTCCGGCCAGTTCTATACCGCCGGAGCCCCAATCGACATCAAGGACGGATATAAAAAATACATACGCGGAAAGAGCGAGAGCGGAAAGGACCGCTATATTGTGGCCGCACATGCCCAGAAATATATCTACCGCGAACAGCATACCGGCATCTTCCCCCGCATGTGGAGCGACGACAACAGCCGCCAGCACCCGAAATTCTACGAGTACTGGGCCGGGAAATGCTACAGCGGGCAGAAACCCACCGGCGGGCAGAACCTCAAGTTCTTCAACCGCTACCAGCTGGGCTGGATGTACTGGCGCTACTTTATGTGGAACTTTGCCGGCCGCCAGAACGACATACAGGGCCACTACTTCAACGACAATGGCACCCGCGACTACCTGAACGGCAACTGGATAAGCGGCGTGAAGTTTATCGACGAGGCACGCCTCGGTCCGCAGGACAACCTGCCCGAACACATGGAACAGAACAAGGCCCGCAACAAATACTATATGCTGCCCCTGATTCTCGGTATCCTCGGCCTTATCTACCATATCCGCCGCCATCCGAAAGACGCCTTCATCGTGTTCATCATGTTCTTCATGACCGGATTGGCTATCGCCATCTACCTGAACATGCCCCCGCGCCAGCCGCGTGAGCGCGACTATGCCTTTGTGGGTTCGTTCAGTTTCTTCGCCATCTGGATCGGGCTCGGCGTGATGGCCCTCTCCGAGTGGATCAGCTCGCTCTTCAAGAAGAACAAGGATGTTGCCTACAAGGTGGTAATGCCCGTGGTGTTCGTGGCCTGTATGGCCGGCGTCCCCTGCCTGATGGCTGCCGAGAACTGGGACGATCACGACCGCTCGGAGAAATATGCCGCACGCGACTTCGCGCAGAACTACCTCAAGAGCGTCAACAAGAACGGCATCCTTATCACCTTCGGCGACAACGACACCTTCCCCCTGTGGTACGCCCAAGAGGTGGAAGGAACCCGCACCGACGTCCGTATCCTCAACTACACCCTCTCGGGTATGTACTGGTATGTCGAGCAGCTCTTCAACAAGCTCTACGAGAGCGATGCGCTGCCCTTCACCCTGCCCAAGGAATACTACGGACTCGGCAAGGACGCCTTCTATGTGATGGACAACTCGGCCGACTATCTGGAGGTGAGCTACGTCCTCGGCCTGATGCGCGACAATCCCGAAAAGTTCACCTATCGCGATCCGCGCAGCGGCAATAGCATCATGTTCATCCCCACCAAGCGCGTCAAAATCACACTAGATATCCCGGCATTGGTCGAGGCTGGTGTGATTCCCGCCGAGATGGCCGACCAGATTCCCTCCGAACTGCGTTGGGAGCTCAAGAAGAACACCCTCTACCGCCACGAGATGATGATGCTCGACATTATCGGTACCAACAAGTTTATGCGCGACATAAACATTATGAACCCCGGTTATATTCGCGATGTGTTTCCTCTGGTCGACCGCTACTCCATCCAGGACGGTATGAACCACAAGCTTACACCGTTCCCGCGTACGACCCAGCGCTTCACCGACCGCACCGCCGACTACTTTATCAACGGTGTGGATGGCGAGCCGCTGAAATGGGGCAATCTGGCTGCCGACATATATGTCGATCCCATCAGCCTAAACATGGGTAACGTCCAGCGTCAGACGATGTTCCTGGCCGCTTCGGAAGAGATTGCCAAGGGTAATGTCGACAAAGCCCGCGCCCTGCTCGACAAAACCCAGGAGTTCTTCCCCGCCAAGAACTTCCCGGTCGACATCTATTCGGTCTACGTCTACCTCAGCAACAGTTCGCACGTCGACGTTGTGGGCCTCTACAAGCAGGTCTATGGCGACGAGCGTGCCACTGAACTCTGGCAGAAGGCCTTCGACTACTACGATGCCGAACTGGCCTATCTCACCCGCTTCCGCGGCGAGAAAGCACAGGGTGTGCGCGGCGAGATACAAAACGATTTGCAGATCGTCTCGATTCTTAACAACCAAGCCCAAAACACCCTCGGCAACCAGCAGTTGTCGGCCAAAGCCATCGAACTCCTCGAGAGTTACAAAGGCTATATGTACCAATAACAGCCCCGGAACGTGAAAAAGAAGAGCAATAGCAAAGGCCGCGTCAGGCGATACACCGTAACCCTCAGCGAGTGCGAGGTGCGTCGCCTGACCAGCTATGCCGCCCATGCCGATACCGACCGTCCCACGGCCCTCCACCGGCTGCTGAGCCAGGCGCTGCGCGATGCCACTGCCGGCCTCGCCGACAACGCCAAGCACGACGAGAACCAACTGGGTCTTTTCGATTCGGTACAGCTCGACATCTTCAACAACACCCACAAGGTAAAAGGATAAATTATTCCATCAAATATGAAACGTCTATTTCTGATACTTGCAGTCCTGATGCTCGCTGTCCCCACCCTGAAGGCTGAGGAAGAGGCAGGTTTCGACCCGGGTTCGATGATTATCGGCCACGTGACCGACGCCCACTCCTGGCATATGTTCGACTATACGTCAGCCGACGGCACCGAACATGCCGTTGCCATACCGCTTCCCGTCATCCTATGGAACGACGGCCGGTTGGATGTTTTCAGTTCGGCCAAGTTCCATCACGGACATGCCGACTATCGTGGCTACCGCCTTGTTGGCGGTGGCGCCGAGAAGGAGGAGATTGTCTGTGTCGACGAAGCAGGCAACCCCACCGGTGCGAAACCGCTCGACCTGAGTATCACCAAGACCGCAGCAGCCATCATGATTGCCGCAGTGCTGCTTATAGTCATTGTATTCATTGCCCGTGCGGGCTACAAAAAACGCCCCAACCAGGCGCCCAAAGGCCTGCAAAGCCTTGTCGAGATGCTTGTTGTCTTCGTGCGCGACAGCATCGCACACCCTATGATCGGAGAAGGCAAATATCAGCGATACCTCCCCTACCTGCTCACTCTCTTCTTCTTCATATTCCTTTGTAACATATTGGGATTGATACCCTTCTTCCCTGCCGGTGCCAACATAACCGGCAATATCGCCGTTACCGCCACGCTGGCTGTAATCACATTCCTTATCACCAATATCAGCGGCAACCGCCACTACTGGACAGACATCTTCAACACCCCCGGCGTTCCCGCCTGGCTCAAGGTGTTCCCCCTGATGCCGGTTGTCGAGCTGGTTGGTGTTTTCACCAAGCCTATAGTGCTTATGATCCGACTCTTCGCCAATATGACTGCCGGTCATATTGTGATACTCGGTTTCATTGTCATCATTTTCATCCTCAGCAACCTGTTCGGTATGGCCGTAGGTGGTGCAGTAAGCGTGGTCAGCGTGCTCTTCAGCGTTTTTATCTCGCTACTCGAATGTCTGGTGGCCTACATCCAGGCCTTTGTGTTCACCATGCTCACCGCCCTATACATCGGTATGGCCGTTGCCGAACCGCATCATGCAGAATAAACCCCATAAAACCCCAATAACCCCATGAAAAGCATAAAAGATATCAATTTCGCAGGCCGAAAGGTGCTGCTGCGCGTGGACTTCAACGTCCCCATGAACGACCAGAAGCAGATTACCGACGACACCCGTATGCGCGAGTCGATGCCCACCATCGAGAAGCTCCTCAAGGACGGTGCCGCCATCATCATCATGGCCCACTTC
>ONYC01000171.1 GCA_900321975.1 uncultured Bacteroidales bacterium | reverse complement strand
ATGATGGCTTTGGCGGCCTTGCGGCCGGCACCCATGGCGAGGATGACGGTGGCGGCACCGCTGACAGCGTCGCCGCCGGCGAAGATGTATTTGCGAGAGGTTTGTCCGTTCTCGTCGGCCTTGATGCCGCCCCAAACCTCGCAGTCAAGTCCTGGGGTGGAGGTGCGGATGAGGGGGTTGGGGCTGGTGCCGAGGGCGGCCACTATGGTGTCGGCTTCGACGTCGCACTCGCTGCCCTCGATGGGGCTGAACTTGCGGCGCCCTTTCTCGTCGGGCTCGCCCATCTCCATCTTGACGCAACGCAGAGCACGGACATAGCCGTCCTCTGTGCCGAGGATTTCGAGTGGGGCGGTCTGGAACATGAACTGCACACCCTCCTCCATGGCGTGGTGCACCTCCTCGCGTCTGGCGGGCATATCCATCTCGCCGCGACGGTAGACCACTGTCACCTCGCTGCCGAGCCTGAGGGCTGTGCGGGCGGCGTCCATCGCCACATTGCCGCCACCCACGACAATCACCTTGCGGCCCAGGTAGATGGGTGTGTCGTACTGCTCGTCGTAGCCATGCATGAGGTTGGTGCGGGTGAGGAGCTCGTTGGCCGAGATGACACCGATGAGGGTTTCGCCCTTGATGCCCATAAACTTGGGCAGTCCGGCGCCGGAGGCGATATAGACGGCATCGTATTCCATGTCGTTCATCAGTTGGTCGATGGTGATGCTCTTGCCGATGATGACGTTGGTGCGTATCTCAACCCCCAGTCGGCGCAGGTTCTCAATCTCGGGCTCGACCACACGCTGTTTGGGCAGGCGGAACTCGGGGATACCGTAGACGAGCACGCCGCCGGCATGATGCAGAGCTTCGAAGACGGTTACCTGGTAGCCGTGCTTGGCCAGGTCGCCGGCACATGTCAGTCCGCTTGGACCCGAGCCGATCACCGCCACCTTGCGGCCGGCAGGGTAGCAGGGGCTCTGCGGCTTGGACTGGGCACGGTGGTTGTCGGCCACGAAACGCTCCAGGGCGCCGATGGCTATAGGTTCGGCTTTCACTCCCATCACGCAGCTGCCCTCGCACTGAGTCTCTTGCGGGCATACGCGTCCGCATACGGCTGGCAGCGCCGAATCGTGGGTGATGGTGATATATGCCTGGTTGAAGTTTTCTTCCTTGATGTTCTGGATGAAGAGCGGTATGTTGATGCCCACAGGGCAGGCCTCGACGCAGCGCGGCTTCTTGCACTGCAGGCAGCGGCTGGCCTCAAGCAGCGCCTGGTGTTCGGTGAGGCCGAAGGAGACTTCGTCGAAGTTTGTGGCGCGCACCTTGGGGTCTTGTTCGCGTGGTTTCTGGCGCTTTTGGGCCTCGCTGACAGCCGCCTCAACGGCAGGTGCCAGGTTGCATTGGTGACCACTCTCGGCGGTGGCTATGCGGTAGCGGCGCGCATCGGGGGTCTTCAGCTTACGGGCTGCCTCGTCGAAGTCCACCAGGTGACCGTCGAACTCAGGACCGTCGACACAGCAGAACTTCACCTCGTCGCCCACGCGGACGCGGCAGGCGCCGCACATGCCCGTGCCGTCGACCATCATGCAGTTGAGGCTTACGATGGTGGCCAGGTCGTATTTCTTGGTGGTCAATGCCACGAATTTCATCATTGGCAGCGGTCCGATGGCCACACAATGGCTATAGTCGGCACCACTCTGGCAGAGCTGGTCCACTTTGGCGGTAACCAAACCCTGCTCGCCGTACGAGCCGTCGTCGGTCATGATGTGCAGGTTGTGGCACACGGCACGCAGTTCGTCCTCGTAGAATAGGAGGTCTTTAGAGCGTGCACCGATAATCACGTCGGTCGGAATCCCCTGGCGGAAAGCCCATTTCACCTGCGGGAACACCGGAGCGATGCCGACACCGCCGGCCACGAAGAGCAAGCGTTTCAGCTCGCCTTTCTCGTGCTTCTCGATCAGCTCGCTCGGACGACCCAGCGGACCAACGATGGTGTAGAGGTCGTCGCCTTCGTTCATAGCGGCCAGTTGGCGCGTCGTCTCGCCGACCACCTGGAACACAATCACTACCGACTGGCGTTGGTAGACAATGTCGCTGATGGTGAGCGGTATTCGCTCGCCGTTCTCGTGGGGGATGACGATGACGAACTGGCCTGGCTTGCCGCTGAGCGATATCCACGGGGCGTGGACTTCCATCCGGTAAATCTCGTGGCTGTTGAGCAGCCTCTTGCTGATAATCTCGTACATTGTTGCGGGTGTTTTTGCGTTGGTGACGTTCCGCAGGCAGACGCAGAGGGATTCTTCACATTCTGCAACAGCCGAAGTAACGGCACGCACATATAACGCAGAAACATACGATTTATTATATTGTCTGTAAAAAGAGTTTCACCGTAGGCTCAACTGTCAAGTGCCCCTCAGATATATCAGCCGACACGGAATCTGTGTTCCACTTATCCACAACACATCATAATCATATCCACACCGCATCCTCCTCACATGTTTGTGATGTTGGTGTGATGTGGATGTGATGTTGGTGTGATGAGGATGTGAGGAGGATTGCTTCAAATCCCTGTCTTATATGGTAGTATATAAGACGCAAAAAGGGCGGCCTCTCGACGAGAGGCCGCCCTCATAGTATGTTGCTGTTTTACTCGGCGAAGTACTTGTAGAACAGCGGGATAGTCTCGATTCCTTTGAAGAACTGGGCGAGAGGGTAGTTCTCGTTGGGCGCGTGGATATCGTCGCTTGCGAGACCGAATCCCATCAGGATACTCTTGAGGCCGAGTATTTTCTCGAAGCCGGCCACGATGGGGATGCTTCCGCCGCTGCGGGTCGGGATGGGACGCTTGCCGAAGGTGTCGGTCATTGCGCGCTCGGCAGCCTTGTAGGCCTTCAATTCCAGCGGGCTGACGTAGGCGGCACCGCCATGGCAGGGTGTTACCTTGACGGTTACATAGTCGGGGGCCACGCTCTCGAAGTATTCCTGGAACATACGGCTTATCTTCTCGAAATCCTGGTTGGCTACCAGACGGGTACTGATCTTGGCATAGGCCTTCGAGGGGAGCACGGTCTTGGTGCCCTCGCCGGTATGGCCGCCCCAGATGCCGCACACGTCGAGGCAGGGACGGATGCCTGTACGCTCCTTGGTGGTGTAGCCCTTCTCGCCCTTCAAAGCTTTGACACCCAGGTCTTTCATGTATTGTTTCTCGTCGAAGGGGGCCTGAGCCATCAGGGCGCGCTCCTCGTCGGAGAGGACGAGCACGTCGTCGTAGAAGCCGGGAATGGTGATATGGCCATTCTCGTCGTGCAGGTCCGCAATCATCTTGCAGAGCACGTTGATGGGGTTGGCCACCGCACCGCCAAAGATGCCGCTGTGCAGGTCGTGGTTGGCTCCGGTCACCTCCACCTCCCAGTAGCAGAGGCCGCGCAGGCCGCTGGTGATGCTGGGCACGTCGGGGGCTATCATCGAAGTGTCGGACACCAATATGATGTCGGCCTTGAGCAGTTCCTTGTTCTTCTCGCAGAAGCCGTAGAGCGAGCCGCTACCGATTTCCTCTTCGCCCTCGAGCATGAATTTCACGTTGCAGGGCAGGTTGCCAGTACGTACCATATATTCAAACGCTTTGGCGTGCATGAAACTCTGACCCTTGTCGTCGTCGGCACCACGGGCCCAGATATAGCCGTCCTT
>ONYC01000161.1 GCA_900321975.1 uncultured Bacteroidales bacterium | reverse complement strand
TGCGAGAGGTAGAACATGTAGAGGACGGCGGGCTTGGTGCCGCGGTTCTCGCCGTGGTGGACGGTGCCGACCATCTCGACCACCGCCTCGCCCTCGTGGACCACCTTCTCGGTGCCATCCTGGGCGACGATGGTCAGCTCGCCCTGTGTCAGCACACCGAAGTTCATCACCTCGTGGTGGTGCCACCCCAGCTTGCAACCTGCTGGGAACACATACTTCAAGGCCACCAGCTCGGGGCGCCCACGAAGATAGTCGGGCAGCTCCACGCCGTCCCAGCTCTGCGAGGTGCGGAAAAGCTCCATTGTCTCAACGTTTTCCATATCCGGGTCAGTATTCATGCTGCGGTATTGGTTTTCTTCTTGTAGCGGGCGTCGGCGGAGACGAAGAGGCCGACGATGGGGAGGAAGAGGTATATGTAGCCTTCGATGCACTCTATGGCAAGCATGGTGACGGCCTCGAAGACCACGATGAAGCAGACAGCCGAGAGCAAGCAACGCCAGAAGAGGTGTGTGCGTACGGTATCGACCACCAGCTTGACCAGCACCAGCATGAACACCACCACATGGTAGGCAATCATAATCCATACGCCCGTGATGGGTGCGAAATCGTCGGCGATTCCGGCCAAAGAAGCTCCGAGTAGCATGACGACGATGATCCAGTTCCATTCGCGCCATTGCTTCTCTGTGAGGCCCATGCGGTCGCTCTGGTGGGCAATGACGTGAAGCAGCACGTTGAACATGCTGTAGGCCGTGTAGCTGAGCAGCGCCACGCCGACCAGCGACCACCCGAGGCCCACCACCTGACGCTGGCAGAACCAGCCGATGCATATTTCCGTACGCCCAAGGTCCTTGTCGGTAAAGAGCGGCAGGTCGCCGGAAAAGCAGTAGTAGTAGGTTGCAGCCACAGCCACCCACCACATCGAATAGAGCAGCGGATAGAGGCTGCGGCGCTCCTTTTTATAGATTACAAAATAGACAATTCGCATAGCCACCGCAAGCACCAGCAATAATACAGGGACCACTATGGGATGGAGGCCCAGCGGATTGCTGTGGTGGAGACCCAACAATTCAGGGATATTGCTCATCGGAGCATTGGTGTTGATATAATCAGAGAGGGCAGACAGAAACATAATATGCATCATCTTGATTAGTTACATTGGTCTAGTAAACAACCTATTACAGCCTTTTACCGGCTCTCTGCATACGGTCGGCAATTGGTGTAGGCGTTGCTATAACGTTGGTGGTATAGACAATACGCTGTTCGCCGGCGATATCGAACTGCAGGGTGGCCCCGTCGTCGCGCACATCGATAGTTACGGGAGCGCCCATCACTAGGGGCAGATTCACATCCCCGTGTCCGGCAGGGAAGCCGCAGAGCATCGGTATGCCGTAAGGTTCGACCATTTGGCGTATCATCGCCTCGACGCTTTCGTAGGTGAATTCCGACCCACATCCGTCGAACTCACCCAGCACGACACCTTTGCAACGGTCGAGCACCCCGTTCATCTGCAGGATGCGCAGCTGGCGGTCGATGTTGCGCATCGGCTCACCTACCTCCTCGATAAAGAGGATAATATCTTGAGCCATAGTGGCATCGGCCTGCGAGCCAACATTGGGAGCTATCGTGCAGAGGTTGCCACCCACAAGCACGCCGCTGGCCACTCCCGCGATGTTGGCGGGATGGGCTGGCAGATAGTAGCAGGGGACCTGGCCCATAAGCAAATCGCGCATCATCGTGCTGCTCTCGCCTGAGCCGCTGACAGCCAGGAAGGTGCTCATCGGCCCGTGGACGCTCATAACACCTGCGCGATTCAGCAAGCCGTGAAGGGTGCAGATATCGCTGAATCCGACCAGCCATTTTGGCGAGGCCGACAGCACGGCGAGCGGAATCTGGCCGATAAGCTGAATACTACCATAACCACCACGATTGCAGATAACAGCCTTGATACTCGGATTGTTGAAAGCCCAGAGGATATCGGAGGCCCGCTCGGCGACGGTACCGGCATATTTACCGTCGGCCTCCTTCCCGACATTGGGGCCGATGACCGGCACCAACCCCCACGACCGCAGCAAGTCGGCAGTCGCTTCGACATTCTCCATCGGAGTATAGTACGACGGCGAGATCAGCGCCACCGTATCGCCCGCCACAAGGTAGTCGGGCTTCACGCAGTTGAGCCCCATCGTTCCGTCTGGCTCAGGGCCGGGATTGACGTTCTCCTTTCCGCACGAAGCGAAAGCCAGCGCCGCAACTGCCAGCAAAAGTATAGTTCTCTTCATATTACAAGTGCATTATTGTATTCTTTAGTTACTAACGCAAACAACTGCCATTTATTGTCTGCATGCCCGACAAGTTCAGCCACCCGTGCCGGCAGACAACACTCTGGCTGCAACGCTACAACACAGGGATTTGGAGCAATCCTCCTTACACCAACCTTACACCAACCATACATCAACCTTACATTAACCTTACACTTTGGTAAGGTTGGTGTGATGTTGGTGTGATGTTGGTGTGAAGTTGATGTGGTGATGAATTGGTTAGGCGACGGAGCTATCCCGGAGTTGGGACGGACTTGTATCGGAGGAAAAAGTTTTCAACATCGGACGAGACCCTCCGGAGGGAGCCGGACGAGGGGTCGGGCAACGGCCCGACGCAGGCTAAAAATCAGGGGTATGAAAATTTTTTTGCCCTGGGATGAAACAAAAAAAAGAAATGTGCGTTTAAGGTTATGAACAACAAAAATTGGATTTAAAAAAATATTTTTGGATTTTTTTGTCAATAAATGGGAAATTTGTCGTAATTTTACAACCTGAATTAAAGTAGGCAAAAATGGCGCTAATACTTGGAAAAGAATACTGTAAGGTCGATTCGAACGGCCGTTTCAAGTTCCCAATTGCCCTGAAGAGGCAGTTGACGAACGAGGACGGGCGTTTTGTGATCCGCCAGAGTATCTATGCCGAGTGTTTGGAGCTGTGGACTTACGACAGTTTCCGTGAAGAAGTCGAAAAACTCCAGGAGAAACTCAACCCCTACAGCCGCGAGGAACGCGAACTGCTGAGAAAGCTGACCGAAGGCAACGTGATCGAGCTCGACTCGAACGACCGCCTGCTGGTGCCGCCCGAGCAGAAATCGGTGATTTCCAAGGCAAAAGAGGTTGTGCTGCAATCTACGGGCAAGTGGATCGAGCTCTGGGACCGTGAGGCCTACGACCGAATGAACCAAGCCACCAGCGACTATGCCCTGCGGGCGGAAGCGCTGCTTGGCGCCGATGCCGTAAAGATTGCAGCCGATGGAAAGCAATAGCGATACTTACCACGTGCCGGTGATGCTCGCCGAGTCGCTGGAAGGGTTGAATATCCGTCCGGATGGCACCTATGTCGACGTGACATTCGGCGGCGGCGGCCATTCGCGAGCCATCCTCGGGCGGCTCGGCGAGGGCGGACACCTGCTGGCGTTCGATCAGGATTCCGATGCTGCCGCCCGGGTGGAAAGCGGCGAGTGGCGAGCCGAGGGGCCTGCGCGGTTCACGTTCATCGGCGAGAACTTCCGCCACCTGAAGGCATTCCTGCGGCTGAACGGGGTCCGTCAGGTAGACGGCATACTGGCCGACCTGGGTGTCAGCAGCCACCAGTTCGACACCGCCGGGCGCGGATTCTCGACCCGCATGGACGGCGAGCTGGACATGCGGATGGATTCGCGGGGCGACGTGACGGCCCGCGACCTGGTGAACAGCCTCGACGAGGAGGAACTCGCAAAATTGCTGAAACTCTATGGCGAACTGCCCAATGCACGCCAGATGGCCCGTGCTATCGCCGCCGCCCGCAAAGAGAAGGCCATCGACACCACATTCGACCTGCGCGAGGCGGTGAGCCGTCACCTGCCGCGCGGAATGGAGAACAAATATCTGGCAATGCTGTTCCAAGCCTTGCGCATCGAGGTGAACGGCGAGCTGGAAGCCCTGAAGGAGATGCTGTTGCAGGCCACCGAGGTGCTGCGCGACGGAGGCCGCCTGGTGGTGATAAGCTACCACTCGCTCGAGGACCGGCTAGTGAAGAACTTCATGAAGAGCGGCAACTTCGAGGGCAAGCTGGAAAAGGATTTCTACGGCAATGTGCTGGCACCGATGAAGATGGTGAGCCGCGGGGCGATACAGGCCTCGGACGAGGAGTTGCAGCGCAACAGCCGCTCGAGGAGCGCGAAACTGAGAGTGGGAGAAAAAGTGAATAGTTAATATTATGGCAAACAAGTTCAGAGAAAAACCCATCGAGGAGCAACCTACCCCCAAGCCCGATGAGCCGAAAACGCCCGTGGCCGAGGAGAGCACGGAGGTGAGCGATATGGCCGAAGAGCCCCAGAGCAGCGAGGGGAACAAGCGGGCCCGCACGGTGGCCAAAGTGCTGGGCGGCGACATACTGGCCGACCAGATGGTGCTGAAGCAGATACCGCTGCTGCTGCTCTTCCTGGGTTGCCTGCTGGTGGTGATTGCCAACCGATACAATGTCGAGAAGATAAGCCGCGACAAACAGGAGACCGAGGTACGCATCAATTTCCTTCGCGAACACCGCATCCAGATGCAGAAGCAATACCAACAGAGCATCAAGATATCGCAAATCGCCGAGGACCTGCAGGAAATGGGCGTGGGAATCACCGCCGGCCCGCCGTATGAAATAGAAAAATGACAACCATATAAATGACCGATAAGAACAATAATAATAAAGACAAAAGGCTGATCAGCGGAATGACAGTACTCTACCTGGTGCTGACACTGGGTGTGGGTGCTGCCATCATTGCCAACCTTGTCAGCATCCAATGGGTTCACGGCGACGATTGGCGCGAACGCGGCGACAAGCGAGTGGCCGACGTGCGTCCCGATCCTGCCCGTCGCGGCAACATCTACTCGAGCGACGGAAAGGTGCTGGCCACCACCGTAACCGAGTGCGACCTCTACCTCGACCTCTATAACACCATCGACGTGGACGACAAAGGCCGCGTAAAACGCAACAGCAAAGGCGAAGAGATGGAGACCGGACCCATAGTCGACTCGAACCTCACCAACTATATCGACAGCGCCTGCATGATGCTTCACGAAGCCTTCCCCCACCGCAGCGCACAATACTACCGCGACCGCATAATGAACGAGCGGAGCAAGCCCAACCCCGGACGCTGCTTCCTGGTGCAGCGAGGTGTCCCCTACTCGGTATGGACGCGTATCAGCAACCTGCCCGGCTGGCGCCGCGGAGTGGTGAAAAGTGTCGACCACCAGTCGGTCCAACACCAGGTGCGCGCCCATATCTACGGCGACCTTGCAGGCAATGTGATAGGATTCCGCAACGACCTTCGCGAAGGTACCTATACCGGTCTTGAAGGATACTACGACTCGGTGCTCCGCGGACAGGACGGCCTCTATAACTACCACCGCCTGACGATGAGCACATGGCTGCCCGGCGACCCCAACACCCAAGGGCATATCGAACGCCGCACCGACGACGACCAGATAGACACCATCGTGCTACGCCACCGTATCGACGGGAGCAGCATCATCTCGACAATCGACACCCGCTACCAAGATATCGCCGAGAGCGCCCTCCGCAAAGCCCTGCACCAATATCGCGGCACCTCGGGATGCGCCATCCTGATGGAGATGAAGACCGGCTATGTGCTGGCTTGCGCCAACCTTTCGGTCGACACATCGATACACGACTTCCGCGAAGTGCGCGACCGCAACGTAACGGTGAGCGACGTATACGAGCCCGGCTCGACCTTCAAGACCCTCCTGCTAACCGCAATGCTCTCCGACCCCAGCATAAAGATCGATACGGCAATGCAGGTGAAGGTGGGATACAAAGACTTCGGCGGCAAATACGGGGTGATCAAAGACGACCACACCCTTGCCGGACGCGACTCGCTGAACGTGAGGGAAGTGATTGAGCAGTCGTCGAACGTAGGTATGTGCGAACTGGGATGGATGTACTTCAACAACCGTCGCGACACACTGCGCCACATTGTGGAGCGCATGTTCCCCTACGGCAAGCTGAATCCCGACCTCAACGCACCTGAATACAAGACCTATATCAACGACCTGCATGCATCGAACCGCGACTTCCTGAACTTCTGTTACGGATATTCCACCCGTGTTACCGCCCTGCAGGTGATCACCTTCTACAACGCCCTCGGCGCCGAAGGTCGGATGGTAAAGCCCCTCTTCTGCCGCGCTATCGTCGACGGCGACCGTACTACGGAGATAAAGCCTGTGGTGCTCAACCCGCAGATATGCAGCCGCGAAACTGCACGCATGATGCGCACGATGCTCGAAGGCGTGGTTGAAAACGGTACTGGTAACAACATCAAGAACAACACCTACGGCATTGCCGGCAAGACCGGTACGGCCGTCGACTACCGCACACACCTCTACAACGGTTCGTTTGCAGGCTTCTTCCCCTCGGAGAATCCGCGCTACACCTGCCTGGTAGTGCTGCAGAACAGCCCCGCCTACGGACGTCAGGCCGCTCTGGTGTTCAAGGCCATAGCCGATTGCGTGGTGGCAGTGGACAAAGGGTTGAGCGACGGAGGCGTGAAATCGGTGTGGCCGCAGTTGCAGGAAGACAGTACAATGGCCCAAACCCGTCCCCGGCTGATGCGAGGTAACCAAAAAGACATTCGCACATTGTACAAAAAACTCAGGATGCCCTACTATTCGGCCGACTCGTCGAGCACCTGGGTATTCTACCAGGAGGCCACCGACAGCACCCGCGCACAGTACTACCCCTACACCCCCGCCGAAGGCAAAGTGCCCAACTGTATAGGAATGACAGCAAAAGACGCGTCAGCATTGCTGCACTCGGCCGGATACCGGGCTCTGGTTACAGGCTACGGGAAGGTGGTTTCACAGACACCGCGTGCCGGACAAGCGGCCAAGAAAGGCAGCAGGATTGAACTAATACTGAGATAATGAAACTGAAAGAAATAATAAAAGGAATCGACGCCAATGTGAAAGGCGACTTGAACCTGGAGGTGGACAGCCTGCAGTTCGACTCGCGCAAGGTAGGTCCCGGCACCCTCTTTGTGGCCCAACGCGGCACCAAGGTGGACGGACACGACTATATCGAAGGCGCCATCGAGAAGAAAGCCGTTGCAGTGGTGTGTGAAAAGATGCCCAAGAAGATATCCGAAAACGTGTCATATATCCAAGTGGCCGACAGCAGCGAAGCCCTCGGGCTTATGGCCGCTAACTTCTACGGGCACCCGTCGGCACAGCTGAACCTGATAGGCATCACCGGCACCAACGGCAAAACCACCACGGTGACATTGTTGCACAAGATGTTCCGTATGCTGGGATACCACGTTGGCCTTATCTCGACCATCGTGAACAAAATCGACGAAGAGGAATTGCCCACAAGCCACACCACCCCTGATGCGCTGGAGCTGAACCAGCTGCTAAGAATGATGGTGGACGCCGGATGCAAATACTGCTTCATGGAGGTGAGCTCACATTCGGTGGTGCAACACCGCATCACAGGGCTCACATTTGCCGGCGGCATATTCAGCAACATCACCCACGACCATCTCGATTTCCACAAAACCATGGCCGCATACATCGCCGCCAAGCAGGGATTCTTCACCATGCTGCCAAAGACAGCGTGGGCACTGACCAATATCGACGACAAGAACGGCATGGTGATGGTACAGAATTCGCCTGCCAAAGTGAGCACCTACAGCCTGACGAAAATGGCCGACTTTCGTTGCAAAGTGATTGAAGAGAGCATAAACGGCATGCAAGTGGAAATGAACGGCACTGAGATATGGAGCCGACTGGTGGGGCACTTTAACGCCTACAACCTCACCGCAATCTACGGTGCCGCCCTATTGAGCGGAGCCGACAAGGACGAAGTGAGCCGACTGTTAAGCCTTTTGGAGCCTGCTCCGGGACGTTTTCAGCGTGTAAGCGGACACGGAATCACCGCCATTGTCGACTATGCCCACACTCCCGATGCGGTGCAGAATGTGATAAATACCATAAACGATATCCGCAGCAAGCATCAGCAGCTGATCACAGTGGTGGGGTGCGGCGGCGACCGAGACAAGACCAAACGCCCCGAGATGGCGAAAATAGCCGCCGAAGGAAGCGACAAACTGGTACTGACATCGGACAATCCACGCAGCGAAAACCCCGAAAGCATCCTCGATGATATGGAAGCGGGCCTGACCAAAGAACAGTTGTGCCACACGGTGAGAATCACCGACCGGCGCCAGGCAATCCGCACTGCTTGTATGATGGCCAAAGAAGGCGACATTCTGCTGGTGGCCGGCAAGGGGCATGAGAAATACCAGGAAACGAACGGAGTACGCTCACATTTCGACGATATTGAAGAATTGGAGAAGGAACTGGGTATTAATGATTAAGTGAAATAAAGATTAACAAATATGCTATACTACCTATTCGACTGGCTTGACAAAGCATTTGACTTTCCCGGAGCGGGTGTATTCCAATACATCTCGTTCAGGGCTGCGGCCAGCATGATCACATCGCTGCTGATAATGCTGCTGTTGGGCAAACCTTTCATCCGGTGGATGAAGAACAAAATGGGGATGATGGACGAGGTTCGCACCGAACTGGGCCTAGAGGGGGCATCGCGCAAAGCACAGACCCCTACGATGGGAGGCTTGCTGATTCTGGCTGCCATCATTATTCCCACATTGCTTTTTGCCAAACTCGACAACATATATGTGCAGATAATGCTCGGCACAACGGTATGGATGGGCCTGGTGGGATTTCTCGACGACTATCTCAAAAAGACAAGGGGGAAAGCCGGTCTTCCGGGGAAATACAAAGTGATCGGCCAGGTGCTGCTAGGCCTTGTTGTGGGTTTGCTCATAATGTACCATCCCGACATAAGCCACTCCACACTTACCACCATCCCCTTTGTGAAGAACAACGAACTCGACTATGCCAAACTGGTTACTTGGATGGGGCCGTGGGCACAAGACCTCGTCTGGGTAGTGGTGGTGGTTGTTGTGATTGTGGTTGTTACCGCGGTGAGCAATGCATCGAACCTTACCGACGGTATCGACGGTATCGCCACTGGCGTTGCAGCCGTGAACGGCGGTGCTCTCGCGCTGCTGGCATGGGTTAGCGGTAACGTAATTATGGCCAGCTACCTGAACATAATGTACCTTCCGAACATCGGCGAATTGGCAATATTCAGCACAGCCTTCGTCGGTGCCACCCTCGGTTTCCTATGGTTCAACACCCATCCGGCCGAGATATTCATGGGCGACACCGGTTCGCTGGCCATCGGTGGCATTATAGCCGTGTTTGCAGTGCTTATCAAAAAGGAGCTCTTGCTACCAGTTTTGTGCGGAATATACCTGATGGAAGACCTTTCGGTAATAATCCAGACCGCATACTGCAAGCACTACCGCCGCAAGAACAAGCTAGCGCCGAGCGAGATTGTGCCAGTGGAGAAACGTCCTTTCAGGATGACTCCGCTACACCATCACTACCAAAAGAAAGGCACGGCCGAAGAGAAAGTGGTGATGCGATTCATCATCATCTCCATACTGCTCGCAATATTCACATTGTCAACACTCAAACTACGATAAATCAAACCTATGACTATAGAAACCATAGTTAATCGCGGTTTCGACCGCCCGCATGTCGGACTTGCCGGCATGGACACCAAAAAACTGAAAGCCATGCGCAACAGCACGCTAAGAGCCTGCTTCAAACTTATGGAAGAGACCAGCTACAGGCTTGAACATGTGGCAACCGTTCGCGGCCGAGAATACATCAACGATGCTGCTGCACGCACGGTGAACGCCACTTGGTACTCTCTGGAAAGCGTGCAAGGCGGCATTATATGGATTGCCTGCGGCAGTAACGAAGAGATTGACTATAGCCGGCTGCTGCCCTTGGCATTGCGCAAAGTAAGGGCACTACTCGTTCTGGGAGAAGCCGAAGGTCTGAAAAAAGCCTTCGGGCCGATGGTGCCGCAGATTATCGAGTGCAAGAGTATGGAGGAAGCATTGCACCACGCATACTATTATGACTCCGAGGATGTCAAGGTGCTCTTTTCGCCGGCATGCGACGGAGTGGCATCAACTGAAGCCCTGGGCGAGATGTTCATACACGAGGTGAACGAATTATGAAATTAAAGAGCATATTTCGCGGCGATACAGGTATCTGGGTGGTATTCTTCCTGCTCAGCCTTGTTTCGCTTGCGGCTGTCTACAGCTCGATAGGTCTAGAAGCCTATTCTCATAATGGGCCGGGACCGACAGGGTTGTTTCTGAAGCATCTTGGAATAGTGGTGCTCACCTATGTTGCGATCATTCTGATATCGAAGGTCAACTATCGATACTTTTCAAGATTCGCCGTGCTTGGATACTGGATGTCTCTTGTGATATTGGTGATACTTATGGCATTGGGCAAACGCTGGTTGGTGATTCCCGGCATGGGTCAGTTCCAGCCTTCGGAAATTGCCAAGGTTATGCTCATAATCTTCGTGGCACGAATGATGGCGCTGAAGAAAGACCAGATGCAGGATCTTGCAACATTCATCCAGTTGCTGTTTTATATTGCTCTGGTTGCCGGATTCGTACTGCCAGAAAACTTCTCGACCGCAGCGCTCATATTTCTGGCCTGCTACCTTATGATGTATCTGGGTGGCGTGAACAAGAAATACTGGTGGCGTGTGTTCGCCGTAGGTCTGGTGGTGGTAGTCGGCTTCCTGGCCTTCAGCTACTACCGTTATGAAAAATCAATAATATCCGGACAGGTTCAGGAGCAGGTGATTGAACGTCAGTCGACGTGGGGACACCGTGTATACTCCTGGATAAATCCTAACCCAGACGAGCTTACACAGGAGAATATTGCGCGAATGGCTATTGCTCGTGGCGGAGTGCTTGGAAAACGCGTCGGTAATACCATACATGGACGCCTCATGACCCAGGCTCATAACGACTTCATTTACGCAATTATTATTGAAGAGAGTGGCTTTGTGGGTGGACTGATTGTATTCATCTTATATGGTGTGTTCTACTTGAGGTGCCTACGGTTGGCCAAACGGTGCGAAGGAAGATTCGGGCGGCTCACCGTGGCAGGCATGGGCACCGTTATTTATCTGCAGGCACTTGTTAACATGAGTGTTGCCGTAGGGGCATTGCCCGTAACCGGACAAACATTGCCATTTATTAGCTACGGTGGTACTGCATATCTGTTCCTGGGTTGTGGCGTCGGTGTGATCCAAGCCGTTGCAGCCGACGAAGAAAGAAAAAGAAAAGCCGAGGCAGAATCATCTGCACCGGCTATGGAACTTACGCCGCAAGAGGGCGAAGAGTAAAAACAAATAAGTATTATAACAAACAAATATACTACGATATGAAAGCAATAGTCAGTGGAGGCGGAAGCGGAGGACATATCTTCCCTGCAGTGGCAATAGCAAATGCCATAAAGAAGCGTTGGCCCGACGCAGAAATACTTTTTGTCGGTGCCGAGGGGCGGATGGAAATGGAGAAAGTTCCTGCCGCAGGATATGACATCAAAGGTCTGCCAATTGCAGGTCTTCAGCGCCAGCTGACTCCGTCTAATATCGTCAAAAACCTTCAATTGCCTTTCAAGATGATGAAAAGCAACAGGATGGTAAAAGAGATATTGCGAGACTTCAACCCTGATATAGTTGTCGGCGTTGGCGGTTTTGCAAGCGAACCTACACTAAAAGCCGCTTCACGTATGGGGTACCCCACCTTGTTGCAGGAGCAGAATTCATACGCCGGCCTCACCAACAAGATATTAGCAAGAAACGCAAGAACCATCTGTGTCGCCTATGACGGAATGGAAAGGTTCTTCCCTAAAGAGAAAATTGTCTTCACAGGGAATCCCGTCCGTGCGGATATTGAGCAGATGAATTGCACACGCGAAGAAGGATGCAGCGCTTTTGGACTTGATCCGACGGGGAAAGTAATTCTTTCTGTCGGAGGAAGTCTCGGTGCACGCACGATTAACCAGATGATTATAAACCACCTGCATTTCTTCAGGGAAAACAAAATACAGATACTTTGGCAAACGGGCCGTTGGATGTATGAAGAAGCAAAACGGGCGGTTGAACAGGCGGGCGTGGGCCAATGGGTCAAAGTTCATCAGTTTATCTCGCGTATGGATCAGGCCTATGCTGCTGCAGATATTGTTATCTCACGCGCAGGCGCTATCGCAATTTCCGAACTATGTCTTGTTGGGAAACCCGTTGTACTCATCCCGTCTCCCAACGTTGCCGAAGACCATCAGACAAAGAATGCATTGGCACTTGTAGATCGAGGTGCAGCAATAATGGTTCGCGACTCCGACTGCGATAATCAGACGCTGCCCATTGTAAAAGAACTATTAGCAAGCCCCGAACGCCAAACATCCATGAAAGACGCCATTGCCAAAATGGCCGTTCGCGGAGCCGCCGACAAGATTGTTGACCAAATAGCCAAAATCGTCAAATGAGATATTATTTTCTTGGCATAGGAGGTATTGGTATGAGCGCGTTGGCGCGCTTCTTCCACCGACGGGGAGATACCGTCAGTGGCTACGACCGTACACCGTCGCCCCTCACGGCCGAACTTGAAGCCGAAGGAATACCTGTCCACTACGATGACCGCCCGTCGGATCTGCCCGATGACATTGACCTTGCAGTTTATACTCCTGCTGTACCGGGAGATCTTGGAGAATTCCAAGCGCTGAAAGAGCGTGGGATAAAAATGGAAAAACGGTCGCAAGTACTAGGCGAATTGACTCGTGGAAAGCGCTGCATAGCCGTTGCCGGAAGTCATGGGAAGACTACCACAAGCACGCTTATAGCACACTTGTTGAGTATGGCACCTTGCGGATGCTCAGCCTTTCTTGGCGGCATAAGCAAGAATTTTGACAGCAATGTGCTTATTAATAATGAAAGTGAATACGTTGTAGTGGAAGCCGATGAATACGACCGTTCCTTCTTACAGCTGCACCCATACTACTCGGTGATAACGGCAACTGATGCCGACCATCTTGACATATATGGCACTCACCACTCGCTTCTTGAAGCTTACGCACAATTCGCCAACCAGACCGATCCTGCTGGTATGGTCTTGCTGAAAGATGGTATCTTCATCGAGGATGACGGAGACCCATTCGGACATGATGAGCACGACGAACACGACGAACACCACCACGGGCAATACGATTTTCTGGACGTACCTCATAGCACTTATACAGCGCAGGGAATTGAAGCCGACTACTATGCAATAAATGTACGTACCTACAACGGCAACATATTCTTCGACCTACGCACCCCAGAAGGTGTTCTTTTTGACCTGGAACTGGATGGTGCACCTCTGGTGAATGTCGAGAACGCTGTTGCGGCATCAGCAATAGCCCTCCGTTGCGGGTTGGATCAGTACCGGCTTAGGCACGGACTTAAATCATTCTCTGGTGTCAGACGCAGATTCGATTATAGAATACGGGAGAAAGAGTTGGTTTATATCGACGATTATGCCCACCACCCACAAGAGATAAACCGTACAATCGAATCGGTGCGTTATCTCTATCCCGGGAAACGGATTGTCGGAGTGTTCCAACCGCATCTATATACTCGCACACGCGATTTCGCCGATGAATTTGCGAAAGTGCTATCCTCGCTAGATGAAATCATTATGATGCCTATTTATCCTGCACGAGAGAAGCCTATTCTTGGCGTAACATCGAGTATGGTGCTGCGAAAAATCGACAGTATGTCGAAATACTTATGCACGCCTGACCAAGTTCTTGAACTAGTACCGGCACTATGCCCGGATGTAGTACTGACTCTTGGCGCAGGAGATATCGACAGGCTTGTACCAAGACTGGAAGCAACCCTTAGAGAAAACATGCTATGAAACGAGGGGTAAAAATAGGAATAATCATTGCAGGTGCCGTAGTTCTGACAACTCTCACCATTGCGACCAACGTAGCTCGCTCGAGGTCGCAAGTGCATGGCATCGACGTCAGCATTCGCTGTGTCCGCACCCCACAACTGGTTGGAGAGCAAACAATTGTTGACAGCATATTGTCCCATCTTCCCCACTTGTTTGCCACACGTGTGAGCGATGTGGACCGCAACCAGGTTGCTGCTGCAGCAATGAGCGTTCCTTTCATCGAAGAAGCGTCCGCCTCGGTAAGCGTAAGTGGCAAAATGGTGATAAAAGCCAAACAACGGCGTCCTATTGCACGCTTATTCTATGGCACCCATGAATACTATATAGACAATACTGGTGCAATATTCCCCACATCAACAATGTCCGACTGCGATATTCTAGTACTAGGAGGCAACTTCACAGAGCGCTTACGTACCGACAGCCTAAACAGCCAGCTATCTGACTTACTGACTGTCGCCAAGTTCCTAGACGGTAATAACAACTACGCCATGCTGGTCGACCAACTATACAGCGAAAAGGACGGTGATATTATGATGGTGTCGAAACTGGGTGAAAACATTATCGAACTAGGATCTCCAGACAACTTGGAGGAAAAATTCTCAAACCTCTGGACATTCTATCGGAAAGGTATGCCACGCGCCGGTTGGAACACTTATAGCAAATTAAGCCTCAAATACAATGGGCAGGTTGTATGCACGAAAAACAAGCAATAACAATAAAAAACATTCATTATGGAAAACGAAATCATTGTAGGACTTGACATTGGAACCACCAAGATTGCCTGCTTCGTGGGTATCCGCAGCGAGAATGGAATGGTAAAAATCCTTGGTTACGGCAAAACCGATTCCGACGGAGTGGAACACGGTATCGTACGTAATGTCGAACTGGCCGGGCGTTCTGTCCGAAAAGCCGTGGAACAAGCAGCCAACCAAGCGAATGTCGACATCGACGAGGTCTGGGTCGGCGTGGCAGGACAGCATATAAAATCGCGTCCTAGCCATGGTTATATCACCATTCCCGCCGACCATCAACTTATTACGGAAGAAGATGTCGAGCGACTGATAGCCGAGCAGTACAAGACTATGCTTGAGCCTGGCGAAGAAATAATCCATGTTATCCCACAGAAATACATTGTCGACCGCATTGAACTTAGCCGCGAAATCCCACCTGTTGGAGTCGCAGGCAAGACCCTTGAGGCCGAATTCCACATGGTCACAGCCAATGTTATCAACCTTCAGAACATAAAATATGCAGTCCAGTCGGCCGGCCTCACCATCAAAGACGTTGTGCTCGAACCCTTTGCCTCGTCATTGGCTGTACTTGACGACAGCGACCGCGACGCAGGTGTCGCTATGGTTGATATCGGTGGTGGTACAACAGATATCGCAATATTCTACAACGGTATTATCCGCCACACGTCAGTTCTCGCTCTTGCAGGCAACGCAATAACCAACGATATTCGTGAAAATTGCGCCATTTTACGCAACCAAGCCGAAAGCCTGAAAGTGAAGTTTGGCTCATGCCTTGTCCAAGCCGTAAGTGAAAACGACGTTATTTCCATACCTGGAATCCGAAGCCAGACGGCTCGTGAAATAAGCGTCAAGACACTGGCTAGCATCATAAACATCCGTACAAAGATGATTATGGAACAGGTTGACTACGAAATCAAGCTTTCCGGGTACCAGAAGAAACTCATCGGTGGCGTTGTCCTTACTGGAGGTGGCGCTAAACTAAACAATATCAAAGACCTTTGTTCTCTGATTACCGCCACAGAGACTCGGATTGGAATACCTAACGAACACCTTGATCCTGCAAGTGCAGGCTACGACGAACTTGCACACCCGATGTATGCCACAGGTATTGGTCTTGTAATCTATGGCCTTGATAAGACCGAGAAACAAAAATCAGGCAACAACACAGAAACCAAAGAGGAGGCACCGACCAATCCTCATGACATTTTTGCCGATATGCCCGACACCACAGAGCCTGACCCAATTCCCGAAACAGACACCACTAATAGCAATAGAAAAGGAGGTACTCCTGGTGGCAAAAAAGCCTTTAAAGCAATCGGCGACTTCTTCAAAACCATCATTTTGGATGAAGGCATTGACAACGGCAAAGATTGACGGCATTGACAATATTCACAGCAACTTGTTGATAACTAATTATTCCACGCACCAATAGATACAAATATAATTAGTAATTTTACACCAGCGATTGTAGTATGCCATATCCTTATAATATATTATACTACAATGCGATAGAATAAAACAAGCACATGGAAGATAACTTCAATTTTGAAACAACGCCGGTTCAAGCCGCTCCTCTTTTCACATTCGACTCGCCCAAAGGCCAGTCTTCCTACATCAAAGTAATCGGTGTCGGTGGTGGTGGCGGCAATGCTGTCAACCACATGTACCGTCAGGGTATCGAGGGTGTAGACTTTATCGTCTGCAACACCGATATGAAAGCCCTTACAGCCTCTCCCGTACCTAACAAAATACCTCTGGGAGACCTTGGGCTAGGCGCTGGAAACAAGCCCGAGCGTGCCCGCAAGGCCGCCGAAGACAAAGCCGACGATATCAAAGAAGCTCTGGTTCACAACACCCAGATGCTCTTCATCACTGCCGGTATGGGTGGTGGCACCGGTACCGGTGCAGCTCCTGTTATCGCCGAGATAGCCAAAAGCATTGATCTTGACAACGACGAAAACAAGAAGATCCTGGTTGTCGCCATTGTCACACGTCCGTTCAGCTTCGAGGGCAAACGTCGCCGCGAGCAGGCCGAAGCCGGCATCGAGGAACTGCGCAAACACGTTGATTCAATAATTGTTATCAATAACGACAAACTTCTGACCGACGGACGTATGCGCATCAGCGAATCCTTCGGCAAAGCCGACGACGTGCTGCTTACCGCTGCCAAGGGTATTGCCGAAATCATCACAGAGAACGCATACGTAAACCGCGACTTCCAAGATATCAATACCGTTATGGAGCATAGCGGCGCCGCCCTTATGGGTACCGGTAGCGGTAGCGGAGAGAATCGCGCCCACGACGCCATCGAGGCTGCAACAACCAGTGTGCTGCTCGATGACAGCGACATCAGCGGTGCCAAGAACGTACTGCTTTACTTCACCTATTCGTCCGAACACGAGATGACCATGGACGAGATGGCCGAGATTACCGATTATGTGCTTGACAAGACCAATGGTACCGCCGATATCATTTGGGGGGCTGGTCCCGACGAAAAGCTTGGCGACGAACTGAAAGTCATTCTCATTGCCACCGGCTTCGAGAAGTCGAACAATACCACGGCTAATGTGTACGAACTGCCCGAAGAGAAGCAGGAACCGAAAATAGAGACACCCCAAGCGCCAGTTATCACCGACGAAATCCATATCATCACCAAGACGCCGGAAACTGAACACAAGGAAGAGCCCGCGATGACCAACATCGAACAGCCTGCCAAGAGACGCGTATTTGTATTGGAGCCCGAACCCACCGAAGAGGAACCTGTCCACGAAGTGCGTAATATCCGCTCCGAGGCCAACGCTCCGTTCCC
This sequence comes from uncultured Bacteroidales bacterium, assembly GCA_900321975.1. Taxonomy (GTDB): domain Bacteria; phylum Bacteroidota; class Bacteroidia; order Bacteroidales; family P3; genus Colimorpha. The sequence goes on along the minus strand of ONYC01000161.1, from coordinate 22,040 downwards.
GACAGAAATCGACGTGATGGTGGATAACATCCACATCGAGCACAAAGCAGAACCTGCACATATTGCTCCCGCACAAACATTCGTTGAGGAACCCGTTGCCATGTCCGAGCCCATCGTAATGGAACCCATTCAACAGCCTCAGCCAGCGCAGAACCCCGTCCATAGCGCATTTGCAAACGACAACGATGCGATGACCGCTGCCGAACGAATCCGCAAGATTCACGAGATGCTCCGTTACGACCCCGCCGGTCCCGATAAAGTCCAGAGCATGACGTCCCGCCAGATTGCCGGCGAGGCAGCTTTCAGCGAACTTGACTCGGCGATCCACGAGGAATCTGCTTATACCGTCAGCAAAAACGGTGTGATGACTTCCAAACCAAGCCTTCATGCCAACGTTGATTAAGCATACCTCTTGATATTAGCTCAAACAGGACCCTTAGGGTTCTGTTTGAGTTTTTTTTATATCCTATAAACAACTCATAGCTTGAAAGCAAAAGGCTCACACAAACTTATCGGCACCCTATGCGCCATAGGCGCCGCAGTATGCTACGGAACGAACCCCCTCGGGGCACTGAATCTCTACGCCGAAGGCATGAACACACCTTCTGTCCTTTTCTACCGCTTTGGTCTTGCATGGATTATCATTTCCATAGTTATGCTTTTCCGGCACGAAGGCCTGAAAGTGAATAGACGCGAATTCGGCACTCTCACCGCACTAGGTATATTGTTCATATTCTCATCACTCACTCTCTACTTGAGCTTTCACTATATGCCAGCCGGAGTGGCCTCGACTATTCTATTCACATATCCTGTAATCACTGCGGCTATTATGGCCATCTTTTTCCACGAACGGATATCATGGGCCACCATATTATCCATTGCCCTTGCGCTCGCAGGTGTGATGCTACTCTATTGGGGTGATACCAACGGCACACTTAACATATTCGGCGTTGTATTGGTAATTATTTCAGCATTGACCTACGCCTTGTACATCATTGTGGTGGACAAAAGCCCACTACGAATGTCATCGTTCAAGATAAATTTCTATGTTCTTTTTTATTGTGCCCTTGGAATGGTTGTTTTCGCCCTTCTTAGCGGTCAGCCCCTAATGCTGCCCCCGACACCCAAAGCCTGGCTGTGGGTCTCCTGGCTGGCCATCGTTCCGGCAATCATGGCGCTCGTGATGATGGTATATGCGGCCAGATATCTTGGCTCTACCCCGACGGCAATTCTTGGTGCTTTAGAGCCCACAACCGCCGTCCTGATTGGCACAATCATATTTGGCGAACCATTTACATTCCGCTTGTCGCTAGGCATTCTGCTGATACTTGCCGCAGTTATAATAGTGGTACTCGGCAAGGGTCGCAAGGAGACTGCCTGATTACTACTCTTAACACAGAAAACTATCGCAAAATCAGTTCGGCGACATTCTCCACATGCTGGGTATGGGGGAACATATCGACCGGTTGTATGCGTCTTACATCATATTTTGCCGCCAGCAGTTGCAGGTCTCGGGCTTGGGTTGCCGGGTTACAGCTGACGTAGACTATCTTCCTGGGAGCCGTCTCAAGCAGCTGTGCCACCACCTTTTCGTGCATACCGGCACGTGGAGGATCTGTCACCACCACATCCGGGCGTCCATTGGCGGCAATAAAATCTGCCGTCAGCACCTTGGCCATATCACCAGCATAAAACACCGTATTATCAAAGCCATTACGTGAGGCGTTGATGCGGGCATCGGCAATTGCCTCCTCAACATATTCGATTCCAACCACTTTCTTACATTTGTCGGCAAGGAAAAGCGCAATAGTGCCGGTCCCAGTATATAGGTCATACAGCACGTCCGTCGGTTGCAGTTCTGCCATTTCGGCCACAAAACTGTACAGCCGCTGAGCCTGCTGCGAGTTTGTCTGATAGAACGACTTGGGATTAATTATATAACGCAACTCCTTGCCGCCGCTATAGCCATCCATACGCTCCTCGATATGATCTGAGCCGGCATAGGTAACCACCTCAAGATCACCATACGAGTCGTTCATCTTTGTATTTACAATATACTGCAACGAGGTGATCATCTGAAACTTACCCTTGAGCATATCAAGCAATGGGAAGAGCTTTTCGTTGTCATCTTGAGCCACAACCACAATTACCATCCACTCGCCAGTAGAACTGCAACGGAGGATCAGATTACGGAGGAAACCAGTATGGTTGCGGATATCGTAGCATTCCAAACCATGTTCCAGCGCATAATCACGCACCGCAAGCCTTATGGCGTTACTCGGCTCCGGCTGCAAAGCACAATGCTCTATCGTGAGGACCTTGTCGAACAATTGTGGAATATGGAACCCCAAGGCGCCCCATTCATTCACAATCCCCTCGGCCATCTGCTCCTGCGTACGCCAAGCACGGTTTGAAAAAGTGAACTCCAGCTTGTTACGGTAGTAATATATGTTGTCTGACCCACATATAGGCCTCATGCCTCCGCAATCGACGCCACCCAGACGCTCCAGGTTGTCGCGCACCTGGCGCTGCTTGGCTTCGAGTTGCGCCTCGTATTTCATTGTCTGCCACTTGCATCCACCGCACACACCGAAATGAGGGCACACGGCATCCACTCTCAGATCGGAATACTTATGAAACTTCACCGCACGACCTTCGGCGTAGTTTTTTTTCTTTTTATACAATTGGATATCAACCACATCTCCCGGCACCACAAATGGCACGAACACGACCATTCCTTCCACCCTAGCCAAAGCCATTCCTTCAGAACCGGCATCGGTGATGGTGATTGATTCGAGCACTTTCAGCTCTTTTGATTTACCACGGCTCATAGTGTTATCGATTGTTTTGGTAAAAAAAAGAAGGCATTATTACAATGCCTCCCTTACTCTAGCAATGCCATAAAGCATATCAATGCTATGGCCGAGCCTTTTGATTAGCGCTCGTCGGAGACGGTCAGTCTCTTTCTGCCTTTACGGCGACGGGCAGCCAGCACTTTCCGACCATTGGCGGTGGACATTCTCTTACGGAAACCGTGCTTGTTGACTCTCTTTCTCGTGGAAGGTTGGAACGTTCTCTTCATAATATTTTATCTTTTTTATCCTATTTTTCAACTCATTCGGCCACTACTAGGGCTCAAATTTGGAGTTGCAAAAGTACACAAAAAAATCGATATGGAAGCAAAAAATATTTCCAACAAAAACAATTATTCATATATTTTATTGAAAAACAACCATTAACGCCAACAAAAATAAATTCTTTTTTTCCATTTGAAAATTTATTTGTACATTTGCAATCTAAAATATAAAGCAATATTTTTGATAATTTGTTAGTGTTTAAGTACTAACCACAACTAAGGGATTTATAGTAAACCAACTAACTGGAACATGGACAAGAAACAATTTGCCGAAATGGTGGCACGCCCCGAACGATTCACCCCCCAGGATCGCGGGTGGCTTCGTGCTATGGTTGACAAGTACCCACATTCGTCGCTCATGACCACCCTGGCACTCCTTGCCGACCACGTCTACCGCTTCGACACCATTGAAGAACGCCGCGCCGTGATGCTGTCGATGTGCAACAGCGAGAACCTCGACGCAATGCTCGAACGCGCATCAAGTCCTGCCGACGATCCTCAAACGGATATTCTCAACGAAATCAACACCTTCCAGGAGGTATCCTTTAAAACTGCGCCCAAGAGTGTCATACTGTCGAATTTTTTGCAAGCAGCACCCGCGAACAGCACTGAAAAACCGATTGTAACGGACGAAAGCGCCAATGCCGACGAGAAAAAAAGTCTGCGTACCGATCAGTCAATAGGAACTGAAACTCTGGCAGTTATACTTGAACAACAAGGACATTACGACCGCGCTTTGGCAATTTATAAGAATTTATTAGCTCAAAATCCAGAAAAAAGTAGTACTTTTGCACCCCGAATCCAGAAATTGGAAGCCCTTATAAAGAAGTAAAACAAGAAAAAAACAAAAATAAACCGATGTACACCTTTATTATTATCCTGATTCTCATTGTCTGCGTATTACTCGCACTGGTAGTCCTCGTACAGAATTCCAAGGGCGGTGGTCTTGCCGCCAACTTCTCGGCCCCTCAGCAGGTGCTGGGCGCCCGCCAGTCGGCCGACTTCGTTGAGAAAGCCACCTGGTGGCTCGCCGCCATCCTTGTGGTTCTCTGTCTGGCCGCCACCATTTCCATACCTCGCCACCACTCCGGCAACAACCTCCAGACCGAGGTTACTGCCAATGCAGCCAGCCCCATCGAGGCTGCTTCGCCCGTGGCGACTCCGACCCCTGCCGAGTAAGCCCTGAGCAGTGTCCCCAAACGGAGTAGAGCACACTGTTGCGCGACTCATACTATCTCGCTTCCCGCATGTACCAACTGACGGGCAGCGAGATGCTTGTTCATTGATGTCCCGCTTTCTTTACGACTCCGACCCCCGTTCCGCTTTCATTCTTCGTGGCTATGCCGGTACAGGCAAGACATCCCTGATTTCGGCACTCATCGCCACCCTTCCGCAACTGCGTGTGAACTCGATGCTTCTGGCTCCAACCGGACGCGCAGCCAAGGTGCTTTCTGGATATTCCCACCAAAGCGCTTTCACTATCCACAAAAAAATCTATATGACAGCAACCGACAGTACCGGTGCCGTGCGTACTGTCCGTGCTGTCAACAAACATTCCTACACACTTTTCATTGTCGACGAGGCCTCAATGATAGGTCTCGAGCCCACATCGTCGGGACAGAGCCTGTTGGAAGACCTTATCGATTATGTCTACGACGGGAACCACTGCCGCCTGATGCTTATTGGCGACACCGCACAGCTGCCCCCCATAGGACAAAGCGAAAGCCCGGCCCTCGACGAGAAATATCTGGCGGCAGCTTGCGGCCTCAACGTGCTCTCTACCGAGCTTACTGAGGTTGTACGCCAGCAAAACCTCTCCGGCATACTGGCCAACGCCACAGAACTGCGCGGGCAGATTGGCGACATTCTCCCAGGCGACGAGGCAGTATTCCCCCTTTTCGAACCCACAACCGACGTCATACGCCTGATGGGCGAGGACCTGACCGAGACCCTTTTCCGCGAGTACGACTCGTCCCAACTCGAAGATGTCGTTGTGGTTACCCGATCCAACAAGCGGGCCAACCTTTTCAACCAGGGAATCCGTGCAAGTGTCCTTTTCCGAGAAGAGGAGGTCAATGCCGGCGACTACCTGATGGTGGTCAAAAACAACTACTTCTGGCTCGACGAGGAATCGACCATCGGTTTTATCGCAAACGGAGATATTGTTGAAGTGCTCAGTGTACGAAACGTACAGGAGCTCTACGGATTCCGCTTCGCCGACGCGACATTGCGGTTTGTCGACTACCCCGACGAGCAGCCCCGCGACTGCAAACTGCTGCTTTCAACGCTTTACAGCGAGTCTCCGTCGCTCACCCACGACGAACAGCAACGCCTCTTCAACAATGTTATGGAAGACTACGCCGACCTTCCTCGCAAGGCCGACCGTCTGCGCGAACTGCGGCAAAACCCATACTATAACGCCTTGCAAATCAAATTTTCCTACGCTCTCACCTGTCACAAGACACAAGGCGGACAGTGGCGAACGGTGATCATTGACCAAGGATTCCTGCCCCCAGATATGGTTGTCGACAGGGAATACCTGCGATGGCTTTACACAGCGTTTACCCGCGCCACGGAGCGCGTCTACCTGCTTAATTTCGAACAACGGTTTTTCGGAACTGAAGACTAGCGAGTTTCCAACGCCGACACTACCGGATTGGCATACATTTCGAGCAGCAGCTTGCGCCGTTTCTCGTCGGCCAAAGTGGCCATACGGTGCTCGAGTTCAAGCATCGTGGCAGCACCATAGCGCGAACGGAACCTTGATCTGTGGTTCAGCATATCATAAGCGGCATAGTTGCTCGGCATCAGCTTGTAGCTGTGAATTATGCGCGAATCAACCACACGTGCCACATGCTCGAATAAATCCTCGCCGTCGGCCGGCACAAGTTCTTCCGGCGAAAGGGGTTTCCCTATCGAGAGGTGCACCCTGCCCTTATGCCCCTGTATGCCAGTCACTACACTGGCAAGATCCTCGCCCGGAGCTTTCTTGTACTCTCCGGTCTCGCTGACCGCCAATTCGTTGGCTTTCATCGTGTCGCAAGGATCCCATTCATAGCTTATGCTCATCGGCACAATATTGAGCGCTTCGAGCGCTTCGAGCGGCTTGCAGTCGCTTCCCATAGCCAGCATTTTCAGTATTGCAGGAGCCGTACGGTCGAGCCCATCTTTGGCCCGGCCGTTTTTTTGTGCAATCCACACCGACTGGCGCTGCTCCTCGATCAAGAGATGGAGGTAGCGTGAAAGATGGGCAAGACTCTCGTAGAACGCCCTCGGCGTACCCCCCCGGTGCATGCTTATCAACTTGTTGCAACGGAAGAGGTCGGCGGCCGCCGGCATAGCCAAAAGATTGTCGCCAAACACAATATACGACGTCTTCCCTTTCTCTTCGAGCAGCAAGTGCTGAAGCAGGAATGCATCGAGGGTGATGTCGCGATGGTTAGACAAGAAGAGGTAGTTCCCCCTGCGCCGCAAATAGCCCAAACCAGTATGAGTGAGGCCGTCGGTGGTGAGTTCGATTATCCGCTTGATGGCGTCGTTCATGAATGTCGACTGCAATTCGAGCGATGTCTTAACATCTGCCAACCGCTTGAGCTGCACGGCGATATCGGCCTCAGGATATACAAAACGAACAATCTGCGGAGCGAGATCTAGCGCGGCAACTCGTTGCATCGCGGCCTGAATCTCGGAGTCGTTATACGGGCGGATATCGTCGAAGTTCATAGGTAAAGACTTACTACACGTTCCATCTCGCTTTGAGCCGTACTTCCTTCATAAAGAACGCGATACACCGCTTCTGCAAGAGGCAGCGTATCGCGCAGGCTTGCGTGGTACTGATGTACAATACTTGCCGAATAATAGCCTTCGGGGACGGTGCCGAGCTCATCGAAAATCCAATCCACCGGTTTCCCTGTGCCCAAGAGATATCCCAAACGGCGGTTTCGGCTGTGCTCCGACCAGCAGGTAACCATCAGGTCGCCCAGGTAGCAGTACATTGCCATATCGTGCCGGGTATCAGGAGTGAGTGTGTTGGCCATTGCCAGCATCTCGCCATAAGCAGCTGTTACATATACAGCTGTCAGGTTGTCGCCATATTCTACCCCCTGGCAGAGACCCGCCCCGATAGCATAAACATTCTTCATAAGGCCGGCTATCTCGACACCGATGATATCGTCGGTTGTAACGGTACGTATATAACGGCAGGCAAGCATGTGCTGCACCTCGGTGGCGAGCTGGGGATTCGACGATGCAACTGCCAGGAAAGCAGGCCGTTCGAGGACCACCTCCTCGGCATGAGTGGGACCGCTGACCACACAGATATTCTCCGTCGGAACTCCCAGGCGCTGATGAAGATACATCGACACGCTGGACGAATACTCGGGAACTGCACCCTTGATGGCCGATATGAACCGCTTGCCGATATATGCCGACGGCGGCAATGTGTCGAGCACCGACGCGATGAATGCCGACGGAATCACCAGCACCAAGTGAGAACAGCGCTTCACTACTTCAGCCAGATTGCCGGTGAGGTGGATCCGGTCGACATCAAGTTCGACGGTGTTCAGGTGGCTCGGGTTGCGATGGTCGCGGGCAATCACCTCGCGAACCTCGTCCCTACGGACCCACCAGGCGACCTCACGGCCGTGATCTTCGAGCAAAACCTTTATTATTGCAGTGGCCCAACTGCCACTTCCTATTACTCCTATCATATATTGTTTCAATCCTTTACACTACATCCAAGCATCACTCGGACACCATGAATATGAATGCAAAGATAGGAAGGTTTTTTCACATTTTATAACATTTATTTGTTAATTCCTCTTAACGAATAAACACTTTGAAAACAACCTGAAAATTGGTCAAAAAATGCCATTTTCTAAACCGCTGATACTCTTGCATTTCAACCAAGCATGTCTTACTCCTCTCTTACTCTTCTCCTACTCATCACCTACTTTACACTTAATTTTGTAAGTGTTGATATATCAATAATATAGCTTTCATCAGTTGTTTTGTAGTCGAAGAATGCATTTAGGGGTGTTTTTCACCGCCGTCGGCAGGGCGGTAAATCAGCATCGCCGGAGGGCGATTTCTAAAAAAAAGCGTTAAAAAATATATCATTTGTTCATTATTTAAAAAAAAGTGTTATCTTTGCATATTGTTCCAAATGTGCCCCAATGGGGAATTTTTGGCGCAACAAACTAACAAACAAACACTTGTATTACGATACAAGACAAACCAAATTAAGGAAATAATAATAAATAAATACAAACCAACAAGATGAAAAAAGTATTATTTAGTCTGTTACTGGCTTTAGTATGCTTGCCTGTGGCCATCGCCCAAACTAAGAGCGCCCCTGTGTTCATGCGCACCGACACCACCGTTTGCGGTTCGTTCCACTGGGATCTCACCAACGAGACCTATTCCAACGACACCGCCGTTATGGTTATCCAGGGCGACACCGCATATGCCCTGTTCCTCTCGATGGCCGAGCCCACCTATGACACCATCGACACCGTCCAGCTGAGCGGCAACTGCAGCGTTACGTTCCGTAACATCGAGTTCACCACCGCCGGAGTTATCGATGCCGTCATACCCACCCGCAGCGGATGCGACAGCATCGTGCGTCTGAACATCGTCCTGACCGGCGTCGACAGCACCAACCAGACCCTGACCGTGTGCGACTCGATGGTCGCTCCCTGGGGCGAAGTGCTCTACGCCTCGACCAACGTTGTGAAGGACACCGTCATCAACGGCTGCCTGCGCCACGATGAACTCAACCTGACGGTGAACAACTCGTTCCACGGCGACACCCTCGAGGTTACCGCCCACTGCAGCTACCGCTGGAATAATATGACCATCACCGACACCAACGTCCACAGCAAAGTCTACACCGTGAACGGCTGCGACAGCGTTGTAAATATCCGCGTTACCAGCTTCGACAACCTTATCGTCGAGAACGACACCGTGGTTGCCTGCGGCGAGTACACAACCGCCTGGGACACCACCCTCACCGCCAGCGGCGACTACACCCACAGCACCACCGTCGATGGCTGCACCACCACCCAGAACCTCAACCTTACCATCAATACCGTCTATAACGACACCACCAACGTCGTCGTGAAGGATGTTACCGCCGGCTGCTACTACACCTTTGCCGGTCAGAACTACACCGACACCAACGTGGTCCACTACGGCATCCTGCCCACCGCCAACGGTTGCGACAGCCTCGCCGCCATCCGCATCACCGCCTATACCAACGACCAGTACGACACCGCCTACCTTGAATACTGCGGATATCGCTACCCCTGGGGCATCTCCGAGCGTTATGGCTGGACCAAATATATCGTCAACCCCTCCGACCCCAACCACACCAGCCTCGCCGTGAGCGACTCGATCGTATCGGCCGACACCAACTATACCCTCGACGGCTGCCACTTCTTCCGCCATATCGACATCAAGTTCGTCCACAACTATGACGACACCGTCCGCCGCAGCGGTTGCGAAGAGGTGACCTACACCTTCTCCTCGCGTCAGGGTACCCTGCAGAACGAGACCGCCGTATACACCCAGAGCGGTGTCTACACCACCGACACCAACGGCGTCGAGCTCTACAGCCGCCACTTCCAGACCTTCTGCGTCACCCACCATGTGATCAAAGTCAATGTCACCATCCCCGAGCAGCACATCAATGCCGACACCATCGTGGTGAACACTTGCGACAAGTACACCTACAAGATGGGCCCGAAGGATGCCGACTCGGCCACCTTTACCGCCGACACTCTCTACACCCGTATCCGCGAATACCGTTCCACAACCAAGTGCTACGACACCATTATCCCCCTCAACATCACCATCCGCCACAGTTCGTTTATCGACGACACCGTCATCGCCTGCGACAGCTACACCTGGGATGTTGACGGCAAGACCTACACCCGTTCGATTATCCTCAACGACACCATCGCCGACACCACCAACATTGTAGGATGCGATTCGATTGGCCGCCTGAACCTGACCATCAACAAATCGCCCGAAGTGCATATCGAAGGCAACTGGATTCTCGAACCTGGCCAGACAGCCACTCTCAACGCCATCTGCACCATGCCCGGCGTAACCTACAACTGGTACAAGAACGAGATTCTCCAGAACGACAACCACACCGCCACCATGACCGTCGAACCAAACGGCTATGAGAACGTCGACGTGCGTCTCGAGACCACCAAAGCCTACGGCAGCAACAGTTGCATTACCAACAACTGGATCACCGTCACCACCAACCTTGGTATCGACGAGGTGGACGCCATGCAGGTCAATATCTACCCCAACCCCACCAGCCGCATCCTCAACCTCCAGAGCGTCGAGGGTATCAACGAGGTTGTTATCTTCAACACCCTCGGCCAGGTGGTAATGCGCAAGAGTGGCAACGGAGAGAGCATGCAGCTCGACCTTGCCAACCTTGCCAACGGCAACTACACCCTCCTTATCTCCGCCGCCAACGGCGAGCAGACAACCCGCAAAATCAACGTTACGAAATAATGCATCAAATGCATAAAAGCAAAAGCGTTCGGCACCAAAGTGTCGGACGCTTTTTGATAATAGCAGCCGTCATTGCTGCCTCAATCACCGCATGCAACCGCAAAGGGGGCATCATTTCCTTCGGCGGCGAAGCGCAGGGGACCTACTATACTGTAAGCTACCTCGACTCGCAGCAACGCGACCTTCAGCCGATGGTCGACTCGCTGCTCGACGCATTCGACCAGAGTGCCTCGCTTTGGGTCGACAGCTCGCTTCTGCGCCGCATCAACGCCAACCTGACCGACAGCCTCGACCCCACTCTGGGCTACCTGCTCGACTATTCATTATATATTAATAACTACACCGGAGGCGCCTTCGACTGCCGTGTGGGACGAATCGTACAGACTTGGGGATTCAGCTTCCGGCAACGCAGCGAACCCGACAGCGCAGAATTGGCAGCACTGTTGGATGCGGCCCGCGCTTCGGTTAATGCACAGGACAACCGCATTGTCAAAGAGAACCCAGCCACCGAACTCGACTTCAACGCCATTGCCCAAGGATACTGCGTGGATCTGCTGGCCAAGATGATGGACAGCCTCGGGGTTGAGAACTACCTTATCGATGTGGGTGGAGAAGTGAAGGCCCGCGGAGCCAAAAGTGGCGGACACCCATGGCGCGTAGGAATCGAAAAGCCGTCGGCCGACAGCATTTCCGCGCCAGAGGTGATGACAGCCATAGCCCTTCGCGATGCCTCGGTGGTAACATCAGGAAACTATCGCAAATATTATGAACACGACGGCGTGCGCTATTCACACACCATCGACCCGTCGACCGGCCGCCCCGTGCAGCACTCGCTCCTCAGCGTATCGGTGGTGGACAGCGAAGCTTGGAGGGCCGATGCAATGGCCACCGCATATATGGTGATGGGGCTCGACAGTGCGTTGGCTTTCATTGCCGCCCACCCCGACGGCCCGGGATCCGGGGCCGTCATGTTCATCTACGACGACCACGGAACACTGCGTACTTACGAAACTCCCGAATTCAAAAAACTAACAATATGAAATCAATGACCGGCTACGCCAAAGTGCAATGCACCGTTGGCGAAAAGAAAGTGAATATCGAAATCAAGACCCTCAACAGCAAACAACTCGACCTTATCGTGAAGTTGCCTGCCGCCTATCGCTCGCGCGAATTGGATGTGCGAGCCATGCTGGCAGCGTTGGAACGCGGCAAAGTGGAACTTGTCGTCAACGAAGAAAGTTCCGCCACTGATGCATCCCTCAACAGCGAACTTCTCGCTGCCCGCTATGCATTGTTAAGCCATGTAGCCGACGAGACTTGCGCCGACCGTACAGGACTGCTGGCCTCGCTGGCAGGCATGTCCGATATATGGAACAGCACCGGAAGCGATGAACTGACCGACGAACAATGGGCTGCATTTGCCGAAGGGCTGCAACATGCCATCGACGAAACCGATTGTTTCCGCAGCCATGAAGGGGCTGTGCTCGAGAAGGACTTCCACCTGCACGTCGACCTCATCGAGCAGATGCTCCGCCAGATTCCGGCCTTCGAAGCCGAACGCATAGAGACCGCAAAAGAACGCATACGCACCATGATGGCCGACGCCGCAATAAAGGAGGTAGACCAGAACCGCTTCGAGCAGGAATTGATCTACTATCTGGAGAAACTCGATATCACCGAGGAGAAGGTACGCCTGCAAAAACATATCGACTATTTCCGTCAAACGATGGCCAACGAACCGACATGCGGCAAGAAACTCGGCTTTGTAGCCCAAGAGATGGGGCGTGAAATCAACACTACCGGCTCGAAAGCCAACCACGTGGAGATACAGCGTCTGGTGGTGGTGATGAAAGACGAGCTGGAGAAAATAAAAGAGCAGCTCGGCAATGTGCTTTAAATAACAATAGTGCCTTTAGGTACTATAGATACCTATTGGTACTATAATCTATAAAAAAAAGGAAGGCTCCGCGATTGCAGAGCCTTCCTTTTTTATTGTTCAACTAAAGCTTAGCGAACGATGAGTTTCTCAACCTTGCTGAAGGTGTCGTTGGTGATACGGACGAAGTATGCACCGGCGGGCACGTTGCGGAGGTCGATAGTGTTGGCGCTCTCAGCGTTGACCTGACGATCGTAGACGACACGGCCGCTCATATCGATAACGCTGCAGTTGACCATACCGCTGACACCCTTGATGTTGAGGGCAACCTGCGAGGTGGCGGGGTTAGGTGCAAGAGTCATCTTGACTTCGGGGGCGACAGGGTCGACACCAGTGGGAGTCCATTCCTCGTAGTGCGAAGTGGCACGGATGGAGTGGTTGCCGTGGATGTCGCGGAAGGTGTAGGTCCAGTAGTAACGCTCAAGGTTCACAAAGACAGAGTCGCGACCGCTGCCCCAGTAGTTCTCGATAGTGTCATAGATGCTATAGTCGTGGGCAACAAAGTCATCGTCGCCATCTTCGTCCCAGCTGTTGAGGGGAACATATTCACCGTCAACAAAGAGCGAATCAAGAACCATATTTTCAGAAGCGGGGATGATGGTGAAGGTAGGACCAGAGGTCTCGGGGACAGTAACTTCGTTACCGCAGACAGTCTCGTTCTGATACTGGATGTAGTGATCGTTCTCGTTTTCGCAAATAACCTGGACGGAAGCGGGATCGAGCTGCTCGCGAGGTCCGACAATGGCACGGATCAACGGGAAGCTGTTGTGATAGCAGCTGGCGATAAGGAGACCACCGCTACCGGCAGGATCCTGAACAAGGACATCCATGTTGTTGGGCCAGAACTGATGACGCCAAGGAGCGATGTCGGGAAGGCTGTCATACGAATAGTAGGTATTGCCGCTCTGGAGGTAGGAAGTACGGGTGGTGGCAGCGGCGAAGGTGCAGGACGAAGTCAACTGATAACCCACACGGTAGGAAGTGTTGGGCCAAAGTTCGGGCTGCTCGGGGAAGAAGATGTTCACTGCATTGTACTCATCAGCGACAGCTTCGGAGGCACCATCGGTGCTGTAGTTCTGGATATCACCACCATTGAAGGTGTAGGTAACATTGTTAACACCGTTGTTGAGGTTTGCAAAGTAGATAGCCTCTTCGTCGGCATCATACATATCAACGTAGGTGACAGGGCGCAGTCTGGTACCATTCAGCTGCTGGGGGGTGAGTTCGGGCGAGGTGACGATCTCGACACCACGGAGAACCCAAGGCTGGTTGTTGTCGTCGACAGGAATTTCAGGACCGGTGGTGTAACGGACGTAGACACCATAGCCGTTTTTGTCCCAGTTACCCTCTTCAGTGATATACTGGCCATCCTCGGTGTAACCATACTGATAGGAATCACCAGCGGGGATGACACCATTATCATGACCCCAACGATAACCCTCGACGGGCTGTTCATCTTCGGTGGTCATACCGACAACGCGGTAGGCGACGGTGTCCCAACGGAGGGTGAGGTTGTTGTCGGCAGTAGCGGCAACGGCAACGCGGTTGCGGCCAAGGTACTCTGTGGGAATACCACGATAGCCGATATTGTCGCGATACACAGAATCCATATAGTGGCCGCCGGTATAGGCACCTGCCATATAATAGAAATAGTAACCATTGGTTCTCAGAGAGTCGGTGTAAAGGAGACCCTGCTCGTTGAAGTAGTAAGGAGTGGCAATGGTAGGATCGCCAGAAGCGATGTCGGGCATATCCTCATTGGTAGCGAAAACGTTGACATTGCCATTGGGGGCGATGTGGCTGGCGGTCAGCACAGGGTTGGTGACGGGGTTGTAACCGGCGTTGTAGATGTTGGCCCACCAGGAGAGGGGGATGTTCATACCCTGCGGGATGGTACCATAGGCACCACCGGCATAGTCCTGAGCATCGGCAGTCCAACGGTTGATACCGCCGGAGATGATGGCGACATTGTCAACACCCCAGATGTAACCGTAGGCGTTGGAACGCATACCGCCGAGGTAGCGGATACGGATGTTGATGTTGGCTTCAGCACCGAGTTCGACAGGCATGACGTAACGGACACGGATGCCCGAACGGCTGTTGACATCGGCATCGATACCGTCGACGTTGATTTCACGGGTCTTCCAGTTGTTGCCAATCTTATAGTCGATGAAGCTCTGGTCGTAGAATTTCCAGTGAATCTGGGTGAAAGCGACATCGATAACCTTGTTATTGGTAAGGTCGGTATTCGGAACCGGGGGGAGCTGGAAGTAAGCGTGGGGAAGCTCGTTCGAACGGGCCATCGAAGAATTGGGGGTACCATGCTCACGGAGCGACATCAGCATGAAACCACCATCCTGACCGAGGTAGTAGTTCAGCCAGCTAACGGCCCAGAACCAACCCTGAGAAGAAGTATCGGCCATAACAGGATAGGTTTGGACAAACTGAGGAGTGGTGAAGTAGTTGGTGTCCTGAATCCACTGCCAGCAAGCGGAGGGATAGGTGGCACCGTTGGCGGTGAGGTTAACTCCGTTGACAACATCAGAGGCGAGAACGCGACCGTCGGCACCATAGATAATGCCTTGGCTGGAGGGGGAAGTTTCAAAGTTGAACACACGAAGGGTGTCACCTTCAGCTTTGGTGAAGATGCTGGCTTTGTAGTCAGCTTTCTGCAATGCAATATCCTTCAGGCTAATTTTCTGCACAGCGTCAGCATTTTTAACCTTCTGGGTTGTTGCATAGTTGTTGGCCTGGGCAAATGCAACGGTGCTGCAAAGTGCCAAACCGATAAACAATAATGCTTTTTTCATTGTGTTGTGTTTTTGATGATTAATAAATTGTTGCCATTTTCAATGCCTACAATGTTCGATTACAATTTATTACAAAAATAACCTTGCATTTTCGGCGGTTTGTTTTCAAATGCAAATATAAGCATTTTTTTTGATATGACAATTTTTTTAGATTTTTTAAGTTTTGAGGTGGGACAATAAAAGGTGTTTTTTTTAGTTATTAGAAGTGTGATTTCGTACAGAACTCCCATGAAAGGCAAGAAATACATATTTTATCTTTTGGCAATAGCCGCCCTCGCTTCGTGTGCCACGAGAAAGAACACCACGACCGCCGACAGCCGCTATCGCCGGGCACCAATCCACGAGGTGTCCCAGAGCCAACTGAATGCCGACAGCAGGATGATTGATGCCCTCGGACGGCAGGAGAGCGGCCACAGCGACGAGGCTTTGG
The DNA here is from genome assembly GCA_900321975.1 of uncultured Bacteroidales bacterium. GTDB lineage: Bacteria > Bacteroidota > Bacteroidia > Bacteroidales > P3 > Colimorpha. The sequence goes on along the minus strand of ONYC01000161.1, from coordinate 6,195 downwards.
AGGCCTACACCAAACTGGCCCACGACGAACCAGAATATGCAGCCGCATGGTATCAGATGAGCCGCCTGCTTATGCAACGAGGCTGGTCGGACAGCGCATCTGCATGTGCGGAACGGGCCGTGAAGCTTGTTCCCGACAATCGCTGGTACCTGCTCCATATGGCCGAAATACAGCGCAGGCGCGGTGAAAACCGGCAGGCTGTTTCCACCTGGCAGCGGATTGTCGAGTTGAACCCCGACGAACTTGAGAACTACTACCAGCTCTCGAACGCCTGCCTTGAGGCCGGCGACCTTGAAGGGGCTGTCGCCGCCCTTAATAGGGTTGAACGCCGGGTTGGAGTTACCGAAGCCATATCGTTGCAGAAGCAGCGTATATGGACAGCTGCAGGCAAACCCGATCGGGCCGCCCGCGAAATGGAAGCTCTGGCCGATGCTCTGCCGCACGAGAAACGATACAACGCGATATTGGCCGAGATGTATATGAAACAGAAAAAGTATACGAAGGCCAAAGAACGTTACGACCGCGTGCTGGAAGCCGACCCCGACGACGAATATATTCACATACAATTGGCTGAATATTATAAACAAACCGGACGTCCAGCCGATGCCGACAGCGAAATGCTCCGCGCATTCGCCAACCCCAAACTCGACGCATCGACCAAGCTGCAGCTGCTGGGCTCGTTCTATACCGAAGAGGAATTCTACGGAAGCCATAGTTCGACCGCTTACCGCCTGCTGGATATGGCTATGAGCCAGGCCGACAATCCAGCCCAATACTCGGCCTTCTACGGCCATGTGCTGCTGCGGCAGAACAAGTTCGCCGAAGCGGCCCGCCAATTCGAAACAGCCTTGGGGGCCGACAGCAGCCAATACGATTTGTGGGAGCTGCTGCTGATAAGCCTGAGCGAAGTACCGCAACGCGAGGCTGATATGGTCGGCTACGCCTCACGTGCCGAACGGCTGTTCCCGATGCAGATTTTGCCCAAATACCTCATTGCCGTGAGCCTGGCTCGCGCCGAACGGTGGACGGAAGCGCTTGAGAAGATTGAGTCGGCTACTAAATGGGGATTCAACAAAGGATATCTCGAGGCGGAATGTACAGGGCTGCTGGCCGAGAGCGCCTACCGCAGCGGACAACCGGACAAAGCCTGGCCGGCTTACGACCACTACCTGAAACTAAGGCCCGACGACTGGGGAATGCTCAACAACTATGCCTACGAGCTGGCAACCAACGGGCTGCGCCTGGAAGAGGCACTTGAAATGAGCCGCCGTACCATAGAAGCTCAACCACAAAACGCAAACAACCTCGACACCTACGGGTGGATTCTACACCTTCTGGGACGCGACAGCGAAGCACTTCCCTACCTGGAACGTGCAATACGCCTCGAACCCGATAATGCAACACTCAAAGAACATTATAAAGCTATCATGAAATGACTTCTCCGAGACCTAGTTCCACCCCTTGGCATCTGCTGTTCGTTGCGGCAACGCTCTTGCTCGCAACCGCATGCCATTCGCTCAAGAACATCCCGGAGCAACCTTCGGTTTCTGACTCATCTTCCCCCAATATACCCCAACCGCCCGACAACGTCGAGCAAAGCCCTCGGGAAAAGAGCATTATAACATTCACCGCGACCGTCGATGGCATCAACGTGAACGGCCAGCTCCGCATAGCCACCGACAGCGTTATCTGGATAACGGTAAACAAATTTGTGGAACTTGGGCGTGCGTTGGCAACTACCGACTCGGTATGGGTCAATGTGCCGCTCGCCAACAAATATTTCAAAGGCACCTATAACGATGTCAGCAAAAGAATAAACCACCAGGTGGACTATCAGTCGTTGCAGCAGATCATTGAATCCGACGACCCCGAACGGCAGATTGAGGAACTTGCCCATCAGATGGGTTTCAACGCAAAGGTGCGTATCACACGCCGTCAATCGGTGCAGCGAATCTCATTCCCGTTTGTGAAACCATAAATAACAAAAGAATATGAAACGCCTTCTTATCTGTATCCTATGCCTGATGCCGCTGGTTGCATCTGCCCAAAGCGACAGCACAGCCATTCGCATTGTGAACCGGTATCTTGACATTATGAATATCGAAGCTTTGCCACAGGACAGCATGCTTGTGGTGAACACCACGATCACCTATCCGACCACCGGCGACACCCTGTATATGAAGCGGCTATATGCCCCTCCGCAGATGTTCCGCGTAGAGGTGAGGCTTCCCAACGGCACCCTCCAAACCGGCCTCTGCAGCAATGGGAAAAAACGTTTCCGCGTTTTTTCCCCCAATAGTATCTGGTGGCGCGACATTACACCGGAGAGTTTCTATTCACGCCTGAGCGGTTTCGATTTGCGCGGTCCTCTGTACAACTGGCAAAGCTCAAATGCCTATCTTACCTATCGCGGACGCACCGAATACAAGGGACAACAAATGGATGTGGTTCATTTCACGGCTCCCGGATTCTTCAACCGCCTGTATATGTTTGAAAGTTCCGGTCTTCTGAGTCTTATTATCGAAGAGGACAGTGTCGATGAGGGTTCCCGTCCTCTGGACGAGGCCCATATCGAATGGAAATGCGAACACGAATATACGAACGTAGGTCCTGTGATACTTCCGTCATTGGAGAGTTTTATGCGCGAGAAGACACTCACCATTCTTCGCTCGGAGATGAAGCTTGAGAAACGTGACAACCTGCAATTCAACCAAGACTGATGGGCATACTGGAAAATCCTGACGAATATTATATGCAGCAAGCTCTTGCAGAAGCTCGCAAAGCATTCGACGAAGAAGAGATTCCAGTAGGTGCTGTGGTCGTTTGCGACGGTAGCATTATAGCACGCGCACACAACCTCACCGAACGGCTCAACGACGTTACCGCACACGCTGAAATGCAAGCATTTACTGCGGCCGCAGAGTATCTAGGCGGTAAATATCTCAACGATTGCACCTTATATGTAACACTAGAGCCTTGCGTGATGTGCGCCGGAGCCGCAGGTTGGACGCAGTTAGGACGGCTTGTATACGGAGCTAATGACCCCAAAAGGGGCTTCGAACGGATCGGGCGCGAGATACTCCATCCGCGAACCGAAGTTATATCCGGAGTGCTTGCTGACGAATGTGAAGCCTTGATGAAAACATTCTTCAAATCAAGAAGATAAAAAAAATTTTGCCAGTTTGGAAAAAGTACGTATCTTTGCAGCGGAATGAGAGAGGTCGAGAACCTCTCTTTTTATTAGTTATGGTAGAGAAAATCAAGATATTAGAACTAGTCAACGGCGCTTTGGAAGGCACCGACAAATTCCTCGTGAACCTCAAAATCACGCCCGACAACCGCATATTTGTGGACATCGACGGCGACAACGGCGTGAATATCGATGATTGCATTGCGATCAGCCGCGCAGTCGAAAGCCAGCTCGACCGGGACGAGGAAGACTTTGAGCTCAACGTGGGTTCCGCCGGAGCCGATATGCCGCTGAAACTGCCCCGCCAGTACCGCCGCCATATTGGCCGTGACCTCGATGTAACCACTTTCGATGGCGAACATCTCGAGGCCGAACTTGTTGATTCCGACAGCGACGGCATCACCCTTCGCACCCACGCCACCAAGAAAGTGGCCGCCGAGGAGCACCGCCTGGCCTATAAGGACATCAAGGCCGCCCGGGTTGTAATTAAGTTCTAGAACGGAGAAAACAAAGATAATAAAACAACAATATGAAGACCTTAGACTTGAGTGGTTCCTTTCAGGAATTCAAGGAATTTAAGAACATCGACCGCGAGACCCTGATGCGTATCCTCGAAGAGGTGTTCCGCGCCGCGCTTGCCAAACGCTACGGTTCGGACGACAACTTCGACATCATCGTCAACATCGACAAGGGCGACCTCGAAATCTTCCGCAACCGCACCATCGTGGAAGACGGCACCGTTACCGACCCCAACCGCGAGATAGCCCTTAGCGACGCTGTGAAGATCGAGTCAGACTTCGAGGTTGGAGAAGAGCTCTCCGAGCCAATTCTCATGACCGACTTCGGTCGCCGCGAGATTCTCTCCATCCGCCAGAACCTCGTAGGCAAAATCCAGGACTATGAGAAGAGCCTCATCTTCCAAAAATACCGCGACAAAGTGGGCGAGATAATCGTCGGCGAAGTCTACCAACCCTGGAACAAAGAAGTTCTCATCCTCGACGATGAGAAAATCGAACTTATCCTGCCCAAGAGCGAGCAGATTCCTGCCGACCGCTTCCGCAAAGGCGACACCGTCCGTGCTGTGGTGCTCAAGGTGGAGATGCGCAACAACAATCCCATCATTATCCTCAGCCGTACCACACCCATTTTCCTCGAGCGTCTGCTCGAAGCCGAGGTGCCCGAAATCTACGACGGCCTCATAACCATCAAGAACATTGTCCGCCAGCCCGGCGAGCGCGCCAAAGTGGCAGTTGAAAGCTACGACGACCGCATCGACCCCGTCGGTTCGTGTGTTGGTGTCAAAGGCGGCCGTATTCACGGCATCGTCCGCGAACTGCGCAACGAGAATATCGACGTGCTCAACTATACTCCGCGCGTCGACCTTATGATTCAGCGCGCCCTCAGTCCTGCAAAAGTCAGCAGCATAAAGATCAACGAAGAAGAGAAAAAAGCGGAAGTGTTTATGCAGCCCGACCAGGTAAGCCTGGCTATCGGCAAGGGCGGCTATAACATCAAGCTGGCATCCAAACTCGTGGGTTACGAAATCGAGGTCTACCGCGACACCGACGAAGACTACGACGATGTGGCGCTGCAGGAATTCAACGACGAAATCGAGCAGTGGGTTATCGACGAGCTCATCAAGATTGGCTGCGATACCGCCAAGAGCGTCCTCGCTTTGCCGAAAGACGAACTCATCACCCGCACCGACCTCGAAGAGGAGACCATCGACCACGTGATCGAAGTGCTCAAATCCGAGTTTGAATAAGACATCAGGTTAAACAAAAATCAATAGGACTCGACAATATGGCAAGTTTCAGACTGAATAAAGTGGCAAAGGATTTCAACGTCGGCATCCAAACCCTCGTTGACTACCTTTCCAAAAAGGGGCATCAGGTTGAACAAAACCCCAATACCAAGATCAGCGACGAGCAGTACGAACTGCTGGCCGCCGCATTCCAAAGCGAGCGTAAAGTCAAGGAAGAGGCAGACAAGATTGAGTTGACGGCCGGTGGTGCAAACCAGGTTGTCGAGGCCAACCAGAAGGAAACCAACGATTCGGATTCCGACGAAGTCATTATCAAGAGCTATACCGCTCCGATAAATAGCCAGCCGGCTTCGACAGCGAGCACTCCTCAACCGGAGCCGACACCCAAAGCCGAACCGGAGAAAGCGACCGAAGAGACTCAGGAAGTATCGCCTGCAGCCAATCCTACGCATATAACTCCCGTCGAATCCGACGACAGTCCCTTCAACGTGGTGGGCAAAATCGACCTCAGCGCCATCAACCAGCGCATGCGTCCCGACAAGAAAAAGAAGGCCAAGAAGCAGCCCGCAGCCAGCGCCCCTGAACCTGCGTCCGCTCCAAAGCCCAAACCCGCCGATAAACCCAAGCCCGCTCCTGCGCCCGAGCCCGAACCGGCACCAGCCCCCGAACCGGTCCAGCCAGAAGCGATCCAGCCGGCCGAGCCAGAATTTATCGAGACCCAATACCAGAAACTTGAAGGTCCGAAAGTGCTCGACAAAATCGACCTCAGCCAGTTCTCGAAGGACGGCGCCGACACTCCCGGAAGCAAGCGCAAGCGCAAACACACCAAGAAGGACGCCGTAAGCGCCCAGGAGGTGAAGAAGATAGGCGCCGAAGTCGCCAAGAAGGAAAACAAGGAGAAGGAAAAAGCCAAGAAGGAAAGCCAGAAACAGGCTGCCCTCCAGCAGCCCGGCGGCAAGAAGAAGAAAAAGAAAGATGATAAAAAGCCCGTAGAGATTGACGAAGGCGAAATCGAGAAGCAGATTCGCGACACCCTCGCCCGCCTCTCGCCCCTCGGCAAGTCGAAGACCTCCAAACACAACCGCGAGAAACGCCAGAAGGTGCACGCCCAGATGGAGGAGGAGATGATGCACGAGATGGAGCAACAGAACGTGCTGCAGGTGACCGAGTTCGTCACCGCCAACGAGCTGGCCACCATGATGAACGTGCCGGTGACCAAGATCATCGCCACCTGCATGAG
>ONYC01000162.1 GCA_900321975.1 uncultured Bacteroidales bacterium | reverse complement strand
GATGCTCGGGCGGCTCACGGGCGTGATGCCCAACCCGGCGGCCGAGACAGCCAAGGTGGTCTCCAGCTTCGGCCTGAGCCGCGTGGAAGCCTACAACCTCGCCGGCGAGAAGGTCGACGACCTGCGCCTCCCCTCGCCGTCGCTCTCCGCCACCCTCGATATTCGCCGCTGGCCCGTCGGCGCCTATATCCTCCGCATCCACACCCCCCAGGGCGTCGCCACCAAGAAGCTCTCCGTCGCACGGTAGCCGCACCGGCACCATACGTGTAGGCAACAGCTTCTTCTGTGATGCACAGGGTAACATGAAAGTGAAGGAACTGCGTGTTACTCTCACCGACTGGCCCGACTATGTCTTCGGCGAAGGCTACCGCCTTGCACCCCTGACGGAAGTCGAGGACTACATCTCAGAGAACGGACACCTGCCGCAGATGCCTTCCGCCCTAGAAATCGAAAATGATGGTGCAGATCTTGGTGAAATCAATCGTATCCTGGTGCAAAAAGTAGAAGAACTAACATTATACATCATTGATTTGCAACAACAAATCGAAGAATTAAAAACAACTAGATAAATAGCATAATTATGAAAAAAATAACTTTTATTTGCCTCTCTGTAGTTTTTTTATTACCTGGCTGTCAGAAACAACAACAATGCGTATCTTACGCACCTGCAGATGCCTCTTTTAACTTTGTCAAATACAATAATGTCTCCGAATTATACTATTTTTTCTCATCACACGATAAAGAAATAGAAAGACATGTTGGAGACACCATTAAACTGTATGGATGGAGCTTTATGGGAGATGACAGAATGTCAATGCCCGATAACGAAACTTTCAACTCAAATGGAAGTCTTTATATTGTAGATAGCGACAACCACACAACAAATGGAGGAGCAACACCTGTTTTATGCGTGCCGCTACGAAAAATGTCGCCCTCAAATGATTCGGTATGGGTAATGCCAGAATCATGGATTGACAAGAAGTTATATATAAAAGGTACACTTGGCACACTGCCTGCCGACATGGACGGATGCAGCATTTATGAAATAATATTAACTGCTTTTTGCATAGACACTATAATGATATGAAAAGATTTGTAATATCATAGTATTGTTGACAATATGCAACAATCTTATGTCTCAGAGACAACAAGTAAGCATACAAGAGGCCACTCAAGCAGGGATTAATGCAATTGAGGAATATACCCCAACCCAACCGACGGGAAGGTAACCGTAAGTACCGACGGCGAAGTGGAGGCCATAGTCATCTACACCCTCGATGGGCGGCCCGTCGGCGGATGGAAGTTCATCTCCCTCTCCGACAGCCAAGCCACCCTCGACGTCAGCTCCCTCGCGGACGGCATCTACCTACTGACCGTCCGAACCAAGAACGGCACTACGGTGAAGAAACTCACCGTCGCGCGGTAGTGGCAAACTTCCGCTGGGGGCGGGAAATGCAGGCGGGCGGAGCGCACTCCGCCCGCCTGCATTTTTTTGTTCCCGGTTTGGGAAATTTTTGCTATCTTTGCAGTTGATACCGCCAATCCATTAGAACAAATATAATATTAACAAACAATAGATTAAGATGAAAAAAGCATTGATTACCCTATGCCTGCTGCTGTCGGTGCTGGTGAGCGCCTCCGCGCAGAAGTATGAGTACAAGACCTATGAGAACGACCCGCTGGGCGTGCGCGAATACACGCTGGCCAACGGCCTGAAGGTGTTTATGAGCGTCTACAAGGACGCCCCGCGCATCCAGACCTACATCGCCGTGCGCGCTGGCTCGAAGAACGACCCCTCGGAAACCACCGGCCTGGCCCACTACCTGGAGCACATGCTCTTCAAGGGCAGCCACCAGCTGGGAACCACCGACTGGGAACGCGAGAAGGTTGAGTTGCAAAAGATCGAGGACCTCTACGAGGTGTACCGCAAGACCACCAACGAGGCCGCCCGCGCAGCCATCTACCACCAGATCGACTCGATCAGCTATGTGGCCTCGACCATCGCTATCGCCAACGAATATGACAAGAGCATGACGGCCATCGGCAGCGAGGGCACCAATGCCTTCACCAGCAACGATTACACGATGTATGTGGAGAACATCCCCGCCAACCAGTTGGAGGCTTGGGCCAAGGTCGAGGGCGACCGCTTCCCCAACTTGGTGCTGCGCCTGTTCCACACCGAATTGGAAGCCGTCTACGAGGAGAAGAACATCGGCATGGCCCAGGACAACCGCCGCGTCAACGAGACGATGATGGCCGCCCTCTTCCCCCACCACCCCTATGGCCAGCAGACCACCATCGGCACAATCGAGCACCTCAAGAACCCTTCGATGAAGAACATCCGCGAATACCACGCCGCCTATTATGTACCCAACAACATGTGCATCGCTATGGCTGGCGACTTCAACCCCGACGAGGCTATCAAGATCATCGACAAATACTTCGGCAGCTGGGTTCCCGGCAAGGTGCCGGCCTTCCGCAAGGTGAAGGAGGAGCCCATCACCAGCCCCATCATACGTCTGGTGAACGGCCAGGACCCCGAGAGCCTCACCATAGCCTTCCGCATCGAAGAGGGCAACGGCAGCCGCGACGCCCTGCTGGCGCAGGCCATGGAG
>ONYC01000167.1 GCA_900321975.1 uncultured Bacteroidales bacterium | reverse complement strand
GATGCCGGAGTGGTCGATCGGGGCGGTCTCGAAAACCGTTGACCAGCTTGCTGGTCCCAGGGTTCGAATCCCTGTCTCTCCGCTGAAGAAAGTCTCATAGTTCTTATGAGGCTTTTTTTTGTCCGTCAGCAGTGGTCGCTGTGTTTGCGGACACTCTTTTCGATTGCTTTCCGGCGTTTGTTTGTCGCAGATTGAAAAAAAGTTGTATCTTTGTACGTTCGTTTATAATAATATACAGCATCGCAGAGCGTCAATATGACGTTGATGGATAGGTTATTATAAGCATACATTAATGGTTGTGAATTTTACTAATTTTAAAAAAATATAAAATGACAATAAAAGTTTGCGTAGGAAGTTCCTGCCACCTGAAAGGGTCGTACGATGTTATCGAGGCCTTCAAAACCGTGTTGAAAAAATATGATGTGGAAGATGTCGTGGAGTTGCAAGCCAGTTTCTGCCTGGGCCATTGCGCCAAAGGTGTGGTCGTGAACTGCGAAGGCATGGAGGCCGCCGAGAAAGGGCCCCAGGTTGAAGAGACAGCCGACGGGTTCATCCTTCACAACGTGAATGCCGGAAACGTGGAGGAACTGTTTGCCAAAGAAGTGTATCCCAAAATCTTCAATGCCTGATGTCTGAATATTTGGAATTCAAGCCGGTGCAGTGCAAAGACTGTTACCGTTGCCTACGTGAGTGCCCGGTGAAGGCTATCAATATCAAAGATCATCATGCACAGATCATAGAAGAACACTGTATACTCTGCGGCCATTGCACCAAAGTGTGTCCGCAGAAAGCAAAGATAGAACACAGCGAACTGCCCGTGGTGCGCGAACTGTTGAAGAGCGGGGCGCGTGTTGCGGCCACTGTGGCTCCGTCGTTCATCAGCTGTCTGAACCAGAAGGATTTCACGGTCCTGCGCATCGCCCTTGCAAAACTGGGTTTCGCCATTGCTGAGGAGACTGCCGTGGGAGCACAGGCCGTAACCGAGGAATACAAGCGGCTGTTGGCCAAAGGCGAGATGAAGAATTTCATCACCTCGGCCTGCCCGGCCGCATGCCGTCTGATCCAGATGTACTACCCCAAGGCGCTGCCTTACCTGGCGCCTGTCGACTCGCCCATGGTGGCGCATGCCAAGATGCTGCGCCGCAACGACGCCGACTTGAAGGTGGTGTTCATTGGACCTTGCATCGCCAAGAAGCGCGAGGCCGACGAGCATGGTATCGACGCGGTGCTCACCTTCGACGAACTGATGCAGCTCTTCGAGGAGAACGGTATCGACCTGCAGACAATCAACCACCTGGCTGTGACCAGCGACAACAGTGCCGCCAACCGAGCAAAAGCCTATCCTGCCACACAGGGTATCATCCGCTCGTTCGACGCGCTCCCCGACGGATACCGCTATCTGGCCGTCGACGGCGTGGACCGTCTGGTCGAGGTTCTGGAGAATATCGAGGCACTCGACCACACCTTTATCGAGATGAATGTCTGCCCCGGGGGCTGCATCAACGGTCCCTGCGCTATCGCCCAGGAAGGCGGTATGATGAAGGCTGAAGCCGATATAAACGCCTATGTGGAGCACGAGATGGCAACCCGCAAGCAAATGCCTGCTCCCGACGCCGGTGTATCGCTCGCCTACGCCCACCCGCGTCTGCGCTCGAAGAGCCGCCCCGCTACCGAGAAGGAGATTGAAGATGTGATGCACCGCACCGGCAAGTTCACCGCGGCCGACGAGCTCAACTGCGGCGCCTGCGGGTACCCCACCTGCCGCGAGAAAGCCTGGGCTGTGGTCAACGGCTATGCCGACATTGACATCTGCCTGCCTTATATGCGCAAGCGCGCTGAAAGCCTCGCCGTCGACATCGTACATAACTCGCCCGAAGGCGTAATCCTTGTCGACCCCGATATGAACATCATGGATATCAACGCATCGGCTATGAGAATGTTGGGTCTCGGCGGCACGCCCGAAAGCGTCAAAGGGCGTCCGGTGGCCGACTCTTTCCCGCCCATCGAGTTCTATAACGCCTATAGCCAGAAGCGGCGCACAGAGAATCCATGTCTGCGCATCGCCGCCACAGGCCGTTACGTAAGCCTCACGGTGAGCCTCCTCAGCGAGCAGAACGTCCTCTTCGGTCTGATGAAGGACATCTCGGAAGAGGTCAACTACGAGAAGAAACTGGACAAAGTGAAGATGGACACCATCGCAACCACCGACGACCTTATCATGAAGCAGATGCGTGTGGCTCAGGAGATTGCCTCGCTTCTGGGCGAGACCACCGCCGAAACCAAGGTCGCGCTCCTCAAGCTCAAGAAGATGCTCTCCGACGGCAAAGGCGATCTCGGTGTCGACGGCCGTCCCACCGATTGGAAAACCGCAAAGATCAGTGAATAGAGATTATGAAACAGCTTTGCGTTGAATACGGATACACTTCGCTGAACCACTATGGTGAGGAACTTTGCGGCGACAATGTGGAGATGACAGCCGATGGCGAGTGGACCACACTCGTACTCGCCGACGGCCTCGGCAGCGGCGTGAAAGCCAATATTCTCTCCACTCTCACAAGCAAGATACTATGCACAATGGTCGCCGGCGGAGCCGACATCGAAGATTGTGTCGGCACCATCATCCAGACGCTCCCCGTCTGCAAGGAGCGCGGTGTGGCCTACAGCACATTCTCCATCATACATGTCAATAACGAAGGCCGGGGCCACCTGTTCGAATTCGACAATCCCGAGGCCATCTGGTATCATCACGGACACACCTGCGACTTCCCCCGTACCAAACTTGATATCTTCGACAAGCAGGTATATGTAACTGATCTGGAACTTGACGAGGGCGATATGATCTTCGTTATGAGCGACGGTACCATCCATGCCGGCATCGGCCAGATGCTGAACTTCGGATGGCAGCGCAAGGAGATTATGGAGCACCTCGACCACAGTATCAACCCCCACATGTCGGCCCGAGCTGCCGCCTGCCTCCTTGCATCGGCCTGCAACGACCTCTATCTTGACCGGCCCGGCGACGACACTACTGTCGCCTCCATCCGTATGCGTCCCCGAACAATGGTGCACGTCATGGTGGGCCCGCCCGTGGACAAGGAGCGCGACGAGGAATATGTGCATCGTTTTATGACAGACACCGACAAGCGCATCGTATGTGGCGGCACCACCTCGCAAGTGGTCGCACGCTGCATCGGGCGCCAGCTTAAGACTTCCTTCGACTTCCCCGACAAAGAGGTACCGCCCATAGGCTTCATCGACGGCATCGACCTCGTGACCGAAGGTGTTATCACCCTGCGCCGCCTGTTGGCTCTCTCGGAAAAATATGTTTCTGTCAAAGACCTAAGCCCCAAGACTTATGCCAAGAAGGACGGAGGATCGCTCCTGGCGAACATCATCTTCGAGGAGGCAACCCACCTGGTCTTCTTCGTGGGGCAGAACGTCAACGCCGCCCATCAGGGTCTTGACATCGACATCACCATGAAACTGAAGCTCGTCGAGCGGCTGGCAGACAATCTGCGCAAGATGGGCAAATCTGTAACTGTTAATTACGATTGATTATGGAACAGAAGCTGTTTGATACTAATGTACAATGGATTAAGTACAAAGTCCTCAAAGAGGTCATCCGCCGTGCATACGAGGGTGGGCTCGACGAGGCCTATATCGAAATACCCAAGATTATCAGTCCGGGTCCCAAATCGGAACTGAACTGCTGCATCTACAAGGAGCGCGCCATCGTGCAGGAGCGCATCCACATGGCCATGGGCGGCGACAAGGAGAACGCCAACCCCGTGCAGGTGATGGAGACTGCCTGCGACGAATGTCCCGCTGCCGGCATGCTGGTGACCGAGGCCTGCCGTGGCTGTATGATGCACTCATGCAAGGAAGTCTGCCCCAAAGGGGCCATCACCATCGTAAACCACCGTTGCCATATCGACCGCGAAAAATGTATTGAGTGCGGCAAATGCGCAGCCGCCTGTCCCTACAGCGCCATCATTGCCCAGAAGCGTCCGTGTATCAAGAGTTGCAAGGTGAAGGCCCTCAGCATACGGCCCGAGGACGACAAGGCAGTGATCGACAATGACAAATGCATCTCCTGCGGCGCCTGCGTGGTCAGCTGTCCCTTTGGCGCCATCACCGACCGCTCGTTGGTGCTCGACATCATAGATATGCTGAAACAGTCGGAGGAGAACACCAAATATCGTGTCTATGCCGTCATCGCCCCGGCCATCGTGGGCCAGTGCCGTTTCGGACGCATTGAGCAGGTTGTAACCGCCATCAAGCGCCTGGGTTTCCACCAGGTGGTAGAAGCCGCCCTTGGTGCCGACATTACACTCTATACCGAAGCCCGCGAGTTCCAGCACAAAGCCGCAGAGAGCGAGCATCCGGTGATGACCACCAGTTGCTGTCCCGCCTTCGTGCGCTTCGTGGAGACAAACTTCCCCGAATTCAAGGACGCCATCTCCACGTCGCCATCGCCCATGATCACCACCGCCCGCCTCATCAAACATGGCGACCCCACCGCCAAGGTGGTCTTCATAGGCCCCTGCGCCGCCAAGAAGTTCGAGTATACGCTCGAGAAAACCCACGGCATGATCGACAGTGTGATGTCGTTCGAGGAGTTGCAGGCATTCCTTGATGCCCGCGGAATCGACACCACGCAGTGTGAGGACACTTTCCTCGACAATGCCTCGTTCTATGGCCGCATCTTCGCCAAAAGCGGCGGTATTGCCCAAGGCGTGGCGCACGTGGCTGGCAAGCTGGGCATCGACGGCGTGAACCCCGTGGTTATGAACGGCATCGACCAGTGCCGGCAGCACCTTGCGCTGCTCAGGGCAAAGAAAGAGACGGCCAACTTTTTCGAAGGCATGGCCTGCGACGGCGGATGTGTCGGCGGACCGCTGAGCATCACCCGCTCGCCCAAGAATGTATTCGACGTCGACCAATACGGCAACTCCGCCAAGGAGAAAGACATCGACGGTTCTGTAACGCTCTTCCACATGACCCTTGGCGAATAGAAGCCATGGTAAAGAAAACTCAAACAATCAATTGTTAAATTGAAAACCTAACATTATGTTTTTCCAAGTCTATGGGGCTGATGCCCTTGTTCAATGGGGGATGCTGCTTGTCGTACTGGCAGGTCTGATTCTCTGGAATGAATTCGCGCGCCGCACCAAACTGGGCGGAGCCATCACTTTCTTCGTCATCCCGGTTCTGCTGACCGTCTACTTCGTGGCCATCGCCATCGGAGCACGTTCCGGCGCCGAGTGGGCTGTGAACAACCAGACCCACATCTACATG
>ONYC01000170.1 GCA_900321975.1 uncultured Bacteroidales bacterium | reverse complement strand
ATATGCTACATGGATATAGCATACGCACCAAGCGGAAGCATAAATGCTCGATCCTCCTTCATGTAAAATCTGCCAAAATTTCTATCAAAGGACAATATCGCAATGCTTTTCTTGCTTACTGCTTTCGCTCTCGAAAGCAAGTGCAAAAATACGAATTTATTTCCAATTGGCCAAAAATTTTTCGTGGCTATCGGTTTTTCTTAGGGTGTGCCCTCTTGAGAACAGGGATCGACAAACGCGGGGAGAACAATTTATATCGTACACGATTTATTTTTATCATCGGTTTATCTTCCCTTAGACTACTATTACTTTAGTAGGTGTTGACTAAGGATTGAGTAGGAGTTGAGTAAGACTTGAGTAAGAGATGAATGGTTGTTTATGCTGATTTTCAATATATTAGATACAGTCATACACTATACAGCATTGATTATCATTGGTTTATCTTCATTTTTGACATTTTATTTGCCGTGGGGTGGTTTTGCCTGTCGGGCGGTGATAAAGGGCAGCAACCGACCTGAATGAAGATGGGCATAGCTAAGTTATATCGTGCACGATATAATTTTTTCATCGCTTTTTGAGCCGCTTCGCGATTTAGATTTTGTAGTGTCGGGAGAATGATGTATTTTTGCAATCGGAAACGGACATCTAGGATGGCACAGGAGAATGGCAACAGAAAGGCGTATTGGCGACCGGTAGACCCCACAAGGCACCACCGCGAGAACGGATGGGACTACCGGGGTCGCGCCATCTACCATTTCACCCTCGTGGTGGAAGGGCGCTATCCTCTGTTCGGCACATTGGAAGGCGAGAGCGCCGAGAAGGCTTCCGTCAGGCTTAACCCCTTCGGCCATAGGGTGTATCGGATGCTCAGCGGCCTGGCTCGGTTCTATGAAGGGAAGGGCTTTGCGCTGAAGGTGCTGGCCCAGAAGGTGATGCCCGACCATGTACACCTGGTTATTCAGGTGCTTGAGCCGCTGCCGCGGAGCATCGGGGCGGTGGTGCGAGGCTTCAAGAGCGGGTGCACGAAGGTTTACAAGCAGGAGTTTCTTGGAGGCGGCGAAGGTTGGGGCAGCGGCGAAGGTTGGGGCAGCGGCGAAGGTTGGGGCAGCGGCGAGGGTTGGGGCAGCGGCGAAGGTTGGGGCAGCGGCGAGGGTTGGGGCAGCGGCGAGGGTTGGGGCAGCGGCGAAGGTTGGGGCAGCGGCGAAAACGCCGCTGAAGGGCACGGAGGCGCTGAAGGGCACGGAAACACAGAGGGGCACGGAAGCGCTGGGGGGCACGGAGAGGGGAAAAGCGGAGGGCTTGTGCAGTTTGGCCGCATTTTTGCGGACAGGAGGAGCATCTGGGAGCAGAACCCAGCCTACTATCACGAGCGCATTCTCCACGCTCCGGGACAGCTGCGCAGGATGATAGACTATGTCAAGGACAACCCACGCCGCCTCTGGCTCAAAAAGCACAACCCCGACCTCTTCAGGCTGCACCGTAGGACAGAGGTCGACGGCTTGCTGTTCACTTCGCTGGGCAACCATTTCCTCCTCGACTGGCCCGACAGGCAGATGGTGGAGATGTCGCGCACGGCCACCGACGAGCAGGTGCAGGAACGGCTGCATCAGGTGCTGACGGCAGCACATAACGGGGCAGTGACCTATACCGCTGCCATCAGCAAAGGCGAGAAACTTATTGCGCGCACGCTGAGGGAGCAAGGCTATCCGCTGGTGGTGCTGCTCAGCGACGGATTCCCCAAGGAAGGCTCCCCACACGAGCATTATTATAAACCGGGAGGTGTCTATTTCGAAGCGTGCTCAAAAGGACAGCTTCTGCTGCTGGAACCAACCGAGCAGACATTCCTTGACAGTTCCCTTCGGGTTGCCGTAGAAGAGATGCTGCGCCGCAAGGCTGCAGCCCGCCATTACGACTATAGACCCATCCCGACGACAGCCCAGCGTTATCGTTTTGTGGCTCTCAACGAGATGGCACGTCGATTATCAACATTACTATAAAAACACGTACATATATGAAACATATCCCGACACTCATCTGTATAGCCCTGCTGCTGACGGCCTGCCACAAAGACACTCCCGTGCCCGAGCCGCAACCGCAACCCACCGGCGACATATACATCACCGACTCGGTGCGCTACGAGGCCGAGCACACGACGGCCTACAGGTACAAGCCCTTGAGTCGGACAACCTTTGTCAGGGATGGACGCCACGCAGCGACGAAGCCATCTATCTCTTTCACAACACACAGGACAATATCGTGCCGCTAGTCAACACGATGAACCTCTACCGGTTCCTCACGGACGCCGGCGCCGCCCGGGTAACCCTCGACACTGCAGCCTATGGCAGCTCGCCCACCGTAAACGGCCACGATACCGGCGCCCTCTACTTCCTCATCAAAGCCGCGAATACCATAAGCGGCATTCTCGGCATCTGACCGCAGCCGATATCCCTAGAATATCAACCTGGCCAACTGCTTCTCAGAGGCATTGGGCAGGAGGGAGCAAAGGTGGTGCATAATCCGCTGACGCGACTCATCGGGCGTACGGTCGCAGCGGCAAGCATCCCTTCCGAACAAATGTTCCGGCGTGTTGAGCAGCGCCCAGCCCCAACCGTAGCGGTTGCCGTGCTTATCGGTGGGATAGACAAAATCCTCGGTAACCACGCGGCAGGCCATCTGAAGACGGGTGACATAGGCATCGAATCGCGAGCGCATCTTCTGTCCGTTGAAGCCGCAAGCCGACCGCAAATCCCTGGTAATCATACTTCCGTTCACCTGCAGGACCTCCAATATCACCCCTTCGACACTTTCCTCGTCGGGCAGAGGGTGTATCGAGCGGCGGTAGTTGCAGAGGTCGGGCCACCATTCCATTGTGACGAACCCCGCCTTTCCGCCGAAGAACTTGCCGTAGGCGAAGCCCCCTTCGGTGACCAGCGGTCCTTTCCAATCCCAGAGTGGCCAATCCCAGCCCTCGTCGGTAACCACATAGCGGCACTCAGGGGCCACCATCTCGTCGGCCGAGAAGCCTGGCACCCCGCTCTCGAGCAGCGGCAGCATGCCCACCTCGCCGATGCGATCCATCAATCCGGCGCAATCTTCGACCGGTTTCATTCTTTTTGCCATTTTGAAAACAAATTCCTGAATCATAACGTCGGACACCTGAAAATATTGTCTGTTCAGGGCAGGTCCGACCGTTCCACGATAGCCCAAAGATGGGTGAACGAGGGGGGAGGGAATGGTGTTTTTGAACCGGTTGTGCAAAAAAAAATTTTGCTATATAATATATTTTAAGTATTTTTGCATTTTGAAACATTGTATAAAAACGCGAACGAATAATCCTAAAACATCAACAATAACATGACTCAAGAGATTCTAATTGCGGTAGTTGTGCTGGGTGCCATCGGTGCCCTGTTTGCCGTAGTGCTCTACATTGTGGCGCAGAAATTCAAGGTTATCGAGGACCCGCTCATCGACGAAGTGGCCGAGGTGCTTCCCGGCGCCAACTGCGGCGGATGCGGCAAAGCCGGCTGCCGTGCTTTTGCCGAAGCCTGCGTGGCCCAGCATAGCCTCGAAGGTTTGCGTTGCGCCCCCGGCGGCGACCCTGTGGCGGCCAAGATTGCCGCGTTGCTCGGCTGTGCCGTCGAGAAAGGCGAGCCCCTGGTGGCAGTGGTGCGCTGCAATCCGGCCAACTGCGGCGAGAAGCGCAAATCAAACTACGACGGCCTGCGAAGCTGCGCCTTCCAGAACACGGTGTATACCGGCGAGAGCGGCTGCCCCTTCGGCTGTCTGGGTTGCGGCGACTGCGTGGCCGCCTGCCAGTTCGGCGCCATCAAGATGGGCGAGAACGGCACCCCTGTGGTCGACGAAGAGAAGTGCACCGCCTGCGGCGCCTGCGCTAAAGCCTGCCCGCGCCGTATCATCGAGTTGCGCCGCAAAGGCCGCAACAACCGCCGCGTGTACGTCAGCTGCATGAACAAGGAGAAAGGCGCCGTGGCCATGAAGAGCTGCGCCAACGCCTGTATCGGCTGCGGCAAGTGCGAGAAAGTGTGCCCGGTGAGCGCCATCACCGTCGAGGGCAACCTCTCGTATATCGACCACACAAAGTGCATCGCCTGCCGCAAGTGCGTGGTGGAATGCCCGACAAAGGCCATCCACGACGTGAACTTCCCGTCGCCGGCCAAGAAGCCCGAGGCCCCGAAGGCCGTCGAGGCTCCCCAGGCGCAGGAGAAGGTCGAGATTCCGGCAGCCGAGAAAGTGGAGCTGAAAAACTGAACACTAACCGCTAAACACTAACCGCTAATGAAGACATTCCGAATGGGTGGTGTCCACCCCGAAGAAAACAAGATATCCAACGATGCCGCCATCGAGGTGATGCCCGTGGGCAAGCAGATGGTGGTGCTTATGAACCAGCACCTCGGCGCCCCTGCCACTCCGGTGGTGCAGAAAGGCGACAAGGTGAAGGTCGGCCAGCTGATCGGCGAAGCCCAGACCTTCATGTGCGCCAACGTGCACTCGCCTGTGAGCGGCACGGTGCTGAAAGTCGACACCTGCAAGGACGCCTTCGGCCTGGCCAAGCCGGCCGTGTATATCAACGTCGAAGGCGACGAATGGCTCGAGAGCATAGACCGCACCCCCGACATCAAGCGTGAGTGCACCCTCGAACCGAAAGAGATCGTTGCCAAACTGAAAGAGATGGGCATCGTGGGCCTCGGTGGCGCCACATTCCCCGCACATATCAAATACAGCATCCCCGAAGGCAAGAAGGCCGAATACCTGATAGTGAACGCCGCCGAGTGCGAGCCGTACCTGACGAGCGACTACCGGGTGATGATGGAGCATGCCGAAGAGGTGTGCATCGGCGTGAGCATCCTGCGCAAGGCCCTGGGCGTTCCCAACGCATATATAGGCATCGAGAGCAACAAGCCCCTCGCCATTAAGAAGATGCAGGAGGTAGCCAAAGGATTTGAAGGCATCATCGTCGAGCCGCTGAAAGTGAAATACCCGCAGGGCGCCGAAAAACAGCTCATCAACGCCGTCACCGGCCGCCGCGTGCCCAGCGGCAAGCTGCCTATCGACGTGGGTTGCGTGGTCAGCAACCTCGGCACCTGCTTCGCTGTCTATGAAGCCGTCCAGAAGAATAAACCCCTCATCGAGAACATCCTCACCGTTACCGGCAAGGAACTCCCTTCGCAGCACAACTACATCGTGCGCATCGGCACCACATATAATGAGATCATCGCCCACTCGATCGGCCAGCTGCCCGAAACCACCGGCAAGGTGGTGAGCGGCGGCACCATGATGGGCAAGGCTGTGGTCAACCTCGACGCCCCTACGGTCAAGGGCAACTCCAGCGTGCTGGTGATCGGCGAACGCGAAGCCCGCCGCAATCCCGAGACCGCCTGCATACGCTGCGGAAAATGCGCATCGGCCTGCCCCATGGGCCTCGAGCCTTACCTCTTCTCGCTGCTGGTGAAAGCCGGCCGTACCGAGGAAGCCAAAGAGCACAACATCCTCGACTGCATCGAGTGCGGATGCTGCTTCTTCAGCTGCCCGGCCAACAAGCCGCTCACCGACGAGATACGCCTCGGAAAGGGCCGTGTACGCGCCATGATGGCCGCAAAAAAATGAGAAATCTGAAATGAGAAATTAGAAATTATATAAGTATGAAACTATTAAATATATCGGGCTCGCCCCACGTGCATAGCGACGAGTCGACCAAAAAGATCATGTGGCGCGTCAATGCGGCGCTCATCCCGGCGCTGCTCGTGGCCATCGCCTATTTCGGACTCAACGCACTGCTTATCAGCCTCATCTCTGTAGCCTCCTGCGTGCTGTTCCAGTGGCTGATCGAGAAGTTTATCATGAAAGTGCCCACCACCATCGGCGACGGCTCGGCCATAGTAACCGGACTTCTGCTGGCCTTCAACGTGCCGGCCACCCCGCAGATGCTCTGGATTGTGGTGATCGGCGCCATGGTAGCCATCGGTATCGGCAAGATGAGCTTCGGCGGATTGGGTAAGAATCCGTTCAATCCCGCTCTGGTGGGCCGTGTATTCCTGCTCATCTCGTTCCCCGTCCAGATGACCACCTGGCCTACCGTCGGCGGCCTCTTCCCCATGACCCTCGACGTCACCACCGGCGCCACACCCCTCGGCATCCTCAAAGAGGGCGGCGCCGAAGCCCTGCCCCAGGCATGGGACATGTTCCTCGGCCACATGGGCGGCTCGCTCGGCGAGGTGTCGGCTCTGGCCATCCTCATCGGTGCCATCTACCTGCTCTGCAAAAAAATCATCACCTGGCACATCCCTGTGGCCTTTATCGGCACTGCAGCCGTCTTCAGCTGCATCCTCTGGCTGGTCAACCCCGACCAGTTCGTCGACCCGCTGACCACCATCCTCACCGGCGGTATCATGCTCGGCGCCTGCTTCATGGCCACCGATATGGTAACCTCGCCCATGGCCAAGAGCGGCCAACTTATCTTCGGTTTCGGATGCGGCCTCCTGACCATCATCATCCGCAACTGGGGTTCCTACCCCGAAGGCGTGAGCTTCGCCATCCTGCTGATGAACAGCATCACCCCGCTGCTCAACCGCTGGTGCAAACCCAAACGCTTCGCTGAATAACACAACACTATAGGAACTATAGAAACTATAGGAACTATTAAAATAAAGATAATATTATGGCAAAGAAAGCACAATCAACCCTAGTGAATATGCTCCTTTCGCTGACCGCCATCGCCCTTGTGGCAGCGGCGGCCCTTGCAGCCCTCAACGGCGTAACCAAGGAGCCCATAGCCAAAGCCCAGCAAGCCAAGGTGGAGAACGCCATCAGCGCCGTGCTGCCCGCCTTCGCAACCCTTCAGGACCAGGAGATCGACGGCCGCACCTGCCACCTCGCCTATGCCGACGACGGCACCTTCGTGGGCGCCGCTGTCGAAGCCGGCAACGACAAAGGCTTCGGCGGACATCTGCAGCTGATGGTCGGCCTCGACGCCGAAGGCAACGTCAGCGGCTACCAGATACTCGAGACCCACGAAACCCCCGGCCTCGGTGCAAAAGCCGACCAGTGGTTCCAGAAAGGCTCGAAAGGCGACATTATCGGTCTCAACCCAGCCGAACACCTCAACGTGAAGAAGGATGGCGGCCAGGTCGACGCCATCACCGGCTCGACCATCACCTCGCGTGCCTTCCTCTCCATCGTCAACGACGCAGCCGACATCTTTCAGAAAATCGAGAAATAAAACCATACAGCATCTATGAAAGCAAAAGATATAATAGCAAACGGCCTTATCAAGGAGAACCCCACATGGGTGCTCATCCTCGGCATGTGCCCCACCCTGGCCACCACCACCTCGGCCATCAACGGCATGAGCATGGGTCTGGCAACGGCGTTCGTACTCATGATGTCGAACATCGTCATCTCGCTCCTCAAGAGCGTCATCCCCGACAAGGTGCGTATCCCGGCATTCATCGTCATCATCGCCACCTTCGTCACTATGGTCGAGATGGTCATGAAAGCCTACCTCCCCGCCCTCTACGAGAGCCTCGGCCTCTTCATCTCGCTCATCGTAGTGAACTGCATCGTCCTCGGACGTGCTGAAGCCTTCGCCTCGAAGAACAACGTGTGGCATTCGCTGCTCGACGGTCTCTTTATGGGACTCGGCTTCACCTGGGCGCTGACACTCGTGGGTATCGTCCGCGAACTACTCGGCACCGGATGCTTCTTCGGACATTCGCTTATCGGCGGTGCCGACGGCATGCTGCTGATGATCCTGCCTCCGGGCGGCTTCCTTGCCCTCGGCCTCCTTATGGCGCTCATCAACCGCCTCCGTCGCAAAAAAGCCTAATGCGAAATGTTAAATTCGGGTTCTAAAAAGTAGTGATTTTGACTGCTTTTTAGTTAAAAACAGTTAAATATTAACCCGAAATGTTAAAAAGTGAACAAATTTTGCGACTTCTTCGTCATATAAGGTGAAAAGCCCCAAAAAGAACCAAATTGTAAAAGCCATGAAACGAATAATCATTTTGACAGGTCTGTGCCTGATGTCCAT
Organism: uncultured Bacteroidales bacterium; assembly: GCA_900321975.1. Taxonomy (GTDB): domain Bacteria; phylum Bacteroidota; class Bacteroidia; order Bacteroidales; family P3; genus Colimorpha. Next base: position 16,667 of record ONYC01000170.1, on the reverse strand, counting down.
TAGCGGCTTGCTGGCCCAGAATTGCGAGGCGATCATGCTTCCCTACTTCGGTGGCAACGAGCAGCGGATGCATGAATATCCCGCCCCGAAATTTGAATGGCGATGCAAATATTCGCAAAATGCCTTCTACGTAGCCGACCAAGTGCCGGAAAACGCCGTGGTCCGTTCTCTGACAGAGATTACCGAAAAATCGACCGGCAAGAAACTCACCGAGGAATTCGTAGTAGACCTTGAGACATTGAGTTACTATGCATACAACTTCCTCGATATGCAGTACGAATACAAAGGAGACAAGACTGTCATTTGCTTCCCGACACCAAAGTCGGAGCACCCGTATCTCGTTTTACGCTCGCTCAATGAAACTTTCGCACTTACTGAGCTTTGCACTTCTCAAAATAAATAACCAACGCCAAGAAAGGAAAGCCTTATGAAAAAGACATTGACAGTTTTATTGTTTATGCTGGGTCTTGGCGGCGCAGCATGGGCACAAGGTGGCGGCATTGATTGGGTTGTACTCGATGCCACAACCAATGGAACACAACGTCCAATAGGTACCGGAGGCGGCACATATATAGTCGACGACGGAGACGAAGCTAGACCCTACACACGCGGTCAAGACTATTGGGTTTGCATCAGCGGCACGTGCGATACTCCCTATGCATTCCTTTTCCGCGTAGAGTCGGTTGATATCGCCGCAGGCGACACCTTGTTCATCTACGATGGTCCCGACCCGACCTATCCTCTGCTATGGTACAGCACAAGAGGAAAATTATATCCATCAACGGCAAGCGTGTTTGCCTCGCCATCCAACATCGGTCAATTCCTGACCGTGCGTCTCAAGACAGCGGCAGCTTCCGCAAACACACCCGCACCGGGCAACGGCTTTATGATCAACGTCAAATGCGAAAAGCCGTGCGAAAGCATCACTCCTCATATCGACAGTATTTTCTATAAGACCCGCAACGGACAGATATACGAGTTCGGCCGTGTCAAGCTGCTTTATGACACAGACTCAGTCATGAGATGGGACGCGATCGTGCAGGACTCGGTACTCGATTATATCGACTCTACGGCGTTCTGGGGTGTCAACCTCTGCCGTGGTGACGGCGTTATCTTTACCGCCCACTGCGACTACTCCCGAAGCGCAGGCTGGTACGACCCGCAAGACTCCACATCGATATTCGAGTGGTCGTTCGGCAACCAGGGCGACTCCGCGATAGGTGTAGGCCTCTCCAGCGTACACTATGACCAATACTACAAACTCTCATGCTACGATGTAACACTACACGTTACAGACGTATTTGGCTGCAAGGCCAACTCCGTTCCCGCCTTGCGTGTGCGACTGGCACAGGACCCTTTGAAAACCCTATTCACACTCGACGACATCTGCAACAGCGACTCGCTACTTGTCAATATGGGCTATGACGGCGACAACGCCACACTTACGCTCAAGAAAATCGACTTTGTCGATGTCACCAGCAAGACCTACGATGCCCGAACCTTCATTCCCGACGGAGACTACTGTGGCGACCCATGCTATGTGTCGGAACTGGAATTCTCCGAGTTCCCCGCGGGAAGCATGGTGCAGTCTAAAGGCGACATTTGCTCAATATGCATCAATGCCGAACACTCATTCATAGGCGACTTCGACCTCGCTATCATTTGCCCGAACTACGACCCCAATATTCCCAACGGCCCAGGAAAAGCCACACTCAAACGCAAAGAGGCTGTCTCCTCACCCATCGGCACCCCCGGTACACCAGACTTCCATCCTGAAGGTACTGGCGGTGGCGGCAGCCACTACCTTGGCTTCCCCTTCGGCGGCGACGGTCACGGCACCTATGACGACCAGAACGGTGAGCGCTGCGACACTCTGTACAATCCCGCAGGCGTAGGTTGGACATATTGCTTCTCCCGCAACAGAAGCTATACCCTCGTCAACGGAGACCCCGCAGACACCCCCGATCCTAGGGGTGCCGGTCTTGGCGGCGCTAACGTACCCATGGTCTCCATTTCGAACTACACTTTCGATCCAATTCCTGCCGGATACTACAGTGCAGGATCGGTTGTCGGCCCTGTCTCGTTCCAAACCATCGATAGTTCTGACCATTTAAACAAGATGAACTACTACGTTCCCTTCGATGAATTTGACAAACTTGTGGGCTGTCCCCTCAACGGTGTTTGGCAAATCCAACTATGCGACAGATGGCACGTCGATAACGGCTGGATTTTCAGCTGGAGCCTTGACATATGCGGTCTACAGACACAAGGCTGCAAATATCAGGTCGGCATTGACTCCATCATCTGGACACCAGACACCGCTGCACAGTACCACGACTACGAACTCGGCCACTACCGCGGATGCGAAATCCACCGTGAGACCGACGTGATATCCTATATTCTCACGCCAGATACCGCCGGTACATTCCCAATCAACATAACGATCTACGACGAGTTCGGCTGCGTGTGGGATACTAACACCAGAATCACTTCGTTCTGGACACCACAACCGTCGCTGGGTAACGACACAGCCCTCTGCGGAGTGTTCAGCACTGTCCTCGACGCGACCGACCGCCACACCAACAGCGATCGCACCAACTATACCTACTCATGGCATCCATTCGGCGAGACCACTCCCACCATCAGCACCCAGACTTGGCCCACCGGCGATATCAACTATGTGGCACAGGTAACCAACAACAACCGCAACGGCAAGAAGTGCGTAACACGCGACACCCTAACCGTCCACTTGCGCCGTCAACCTTTGCCCAGCTTTATGCCGACCCCATTCACCCTCGAAGGCTGTGACCCGCTGACCCTCACCTTCAACAACCAGACAATCGACGGCTATACCTACCACTGGGACTTCGGCGATGGTATTACGTCCGAACTTGCCAGCCCAACGCACACCTACTCTGAGGGTATCTACGACCTGAAGTACTATACCACCTCTATTGACGGATGTGTTGACTCGCTCATCTATCCGCAGACAATAGCCGTCTACGCAGCACCTCAGGCATCGTTCTCGTGGAGCCCCACATACCCGTCGGTAACCAATCCTGTAATCAACCTGCAGAATCTCACCTCTCCCGACTATTCTACAAACAAATACTTCTGGGAGATGCAGTACAACCAGTACAACCCGCTCTCGGTCGAGACCCTTACCGACCATGACCCGGTGTTCGACTACACGCAATACGTAACATCGCTGAGCGACCTTCCCGGCAACTACACCGTTCGCCTAATCGCACGTACCGACAACCTGGCTCCGTCGGGCAATATGGTTTACTGCCGTGATACCGCCGAAAACACCATCCTCGTGGTGAACGACTACCTCACCTTCCCGTCGGTGGTGACACCCAACGGCGATGGTATCAACGATATATTCGTCATCGGCAACCTTATCGAAGGTATGGGCTTCCCAAACAACACCCTCGACATATACAATCGCTGGGGTACTCAGGTATATCATCGCGACAATATAGCCACTTACGACGACTTCTGGGATCCCTCCAACGTACCCGCAGGCACCTACTTCTACCGCTTTGTGGCCCGCGGATACAACGGAAATGTCGAGCATAACGGCTCTATCGAAGTGATAAAATAACAGTTCTACCTCATACACTTAAAGAGCGCCGCGCAATACGAAATTGCGGGGCGTTCTTTTTATATTTCCTATTACAAAAAAAAGTTGTATCTTTGCAGTCTCAAAATGATAGATCAGGAGACCATACAACGGATAATGGATAGTGCCCGTATTGTGGATGTTATCGGGCAGTTTGTCTCGCTCAAGAAACGAGGAGCCAACCACATAGGTTGCTGCCCGTTCCACAACGAGAAGACTCCGTCGTTCTATGTGTCGGACGCAAAAGGCATCTTCAAATGCTTTGGTTGCGGCGAAGCGGGCGACGTGGTTAAGTTCCTGATGAAACACGAACATTACACCTACCCCGAAGCACTCCGCTGGCTGGCTGAGAAATATCATATCGAAATCCACGAGGAGGAGATGAGCGACGAGCAGCGCGAGCGGCAGAACGAGCGCGACGGTCTATTCCACGTGTCGGAATTTGCCCAGAAATATTTCGCCGACCTCCTTTACAACGACGAGATGGGACGCGCCATAGGCCTTTCCTACTTCCACCAGCGCGGCTTGAGCGATGAAATAATCAAGCGCTTCGGTCTCGGCTACTGCCTTGAAGATTGGTCGAACTTCACCGATCACGCCCTACACAACGGGTACAGCGAGGCTGTGCTCGAGAAGACAGGTCTTACCATAGTAAAAGAGGATACCGGCAAGAAATACGACCGTTTCCGCGGCCGCGTGATGTTCCCCATCTACAGCATATCAGGCCGTGTGTTGGGTTTCTCTGGTCGAATATTGAGTTCGGAAAAACAGGCAGCTAAATATGTCAATTCACCCGACTCAGACATATACAACAAGAGCCGTATACTCTACGGCCTTTATCAAGCGCGCCAGGCAATAGCGAAAGCCGACAAATGCTATTTGGTCGAAGGCAACGTCGATGTAATATCGATGCACCAGTCGGGTGTCGAGAACACCGTGGCTTCGTGCGGCACCTCGCTAACCATTGAGCAGATACGACTCATCAAACGCTACACCCAAAACGTGACCGTCCTCTACGACGGCGATAAGGCCGGTATAAAAGCGGCCTTACGCGCTATCGACCTGCTCTTCGCAGAAGGGATGCATGTGAGGGTCACCCTGTTCCCTGACGGCGAGGACCCCGACAGTTATGCCCAGAAGTATGGTTCCACAGCCTTGCAGGATTTTCTCAGCACCCACGAAGACAATTTCGTGCTCTACAAGACCCGTGTACTTCTCGACAGCGTCAAGGATGACCCTATACGCCGTGCAGGATTGCTAACCGAGACTGCCCGCACCATAGCGTTGGTAACCGACCTTATGGAGCGCCAGGAATATATCCGCCAATGCTCCTATCTGCTGAAGGTGAGCGAGGATGTGCTTACCCACGAAGTCTCTAAAGCTATAAACCTGAACCGAGAGAAGGCTTATACTGCAAAGAGTGAATCCACCATCAGCACCGTCGAACCTTCTTCTCCTGTGGAAGGTGGCGCCACCGAGAATGCTGCTCCGGAACCTGTTTCAGAGCCAGTAAATCAAGCATTGCAGCCGCCTATCGAATCGGAAAGGCATCTTGTCCAACTGCTGATCAATCATGGCGACGCTATGATTAGACAGACATTCAAGGCAGAAGACGGCACAGAACAGGAGTCAGAGTATTCGGTAGCTCAAATAATAATCTCCGACCTCCGCAACGACCAACTCTCCTTTACCGACCCTTTGTGTCAGCGTATCTATGAACAATGCTCGCTTATGCTCGATATGGGAGGCCACATTGATCTCCAACGTTTCCTTTCGTCCGACGACAAACAGCTGCGCTCCTTCGTCGCTGGCCTTATGGTCGACACATACTCCGTCAGCGATTCCTGGATGAAACTCAAGCAGATTCATGTACCAAAAATCGAAGAAAATCTAAAGCAGGACCTCACCGACACCCTCTATACCTTCAAACGGCTACGCCTGATGCAGATGGTACGTTCGCTTAACGACCAACTTCGCGGCGCCGACGAAACCCGACAACTTCAACTGCTCACCGAAATAAAATACTATTCCGACCTTGCCCGAACACTCGGACAAGCCCTGGGACAAGTTATAAGTCCGAGATTCAACTAACGTATATTGACAATGGACATACAACAGATAAAACAACGCTACGACATAATAGGTAACGACCCCAAGCTGCTGCTGGCTTTGAACAAAGCCGTGCAGGTAGCTCCCACCGACCTTTCCATCCTCATCACCGGAGAAAGCGGAGTGGGCAAAGATGTCTTCTCACGTATCATCCACGAGAACAGCACCCGCAAACATGCACGACAGGGGCGCGGTCTCATCTCCGTCAACTGCGGTGCAATCCCCGAAGGGACAATCGAGAGTGAACTATTCGGGCATGTGAAAGGTGCTTTCACCGGCGCTGACCGCTCTCGCAAGGGCTACTTTGAAGAAGCTGACGGAGGAACAATATTTCTTGACGAAATCGGCGAGCTACCGCTGGCCATGCAGGTAAAACTGCTGCGAGTGCTTGAGAATGGCGAGATAATGCCCGTCGGCAGCTCCACCGCACAAAAGATCAACGTCCGCGTTGTCGCCGCAACCAATATCGATATTGTCGAAGCCGTACGCAACGGCCGATTCCGAGAAGACCTCTACTACCGCCTCAACCAAATAAGCATCTACTTGCCGCCGCTACGCGAGCGCAAAGACGATATACCTCTGCTTATCCGCAAATTCTCGTCCGACGTAGCCGAAGAGTACCATATGCCGCCCATCGTCCTCACCGAAGAGGCCCGCCGTATGGCAATGGATTACCCTTGGTACGGCAACGTACGCGAACTAAAAAACATCACTCGACAGATAGCCGTTCTCGAAACCGAACGCAATATTACACCTGCAATACTGCAGAACTATATCTCTTACGTTCCAACCGAGAAGATGCCTGCTGTTGTAGAACACCCGGCAGCAGGGCAGATTACCGACCGCGAACTGCTGCTCAAAGCGCTCTCCATGGGACAGATGATCAACGAGATGCGGCAGGAAATCACCGACCTGCGTCAAGCCATAACCCAGCTTGCCTCTCACACCACCCAGATTCAGGGTGGCTACCAGATAAGCGACGCCCCCTCCCACCTGCCTGCTGGCAACTGGAAACTCCATCCCGAAGAGGAGGACTTTGTAACGCCCGAAGTGATCGAAGATCAAACCGTAGCCCTCGACGAGCGCGAAAAGCATGCAATCCTCACCGCCCTCAACCTGCATAGCGGCAACCGTAAACTTGCCGCCAAAGAGTTGCATATTTCCGAACGCACCCTCTATCGCAAACTGAAACAATACAACCTCGACCAGTGAACACCAACGATATACGCATCAACCTGCCTGCATCAAAGAGCATGAGCAACAGGTGGCTTATGATAAACCACCTCACTGGAGGCCATTTCCGTATAGGCAAGCTCTCCAGTTCAGGCGACACACGCCTTCTGCGCCGTCTGCTCAACCAGTTGGAGCAGCACACCTCCGAAGTGTTCTATTGCGACAATGCCGGCTCGGTGGCACGATTCCTCATGCCTATGCTGGCACTCACATCGGGCACCCATATCCTCACCGGAGATCCTCGCCTGCAGCAGCGTCCTATGGCTCCGCTTATCGACGCTCTGCGCCAGATGGGGTTCCGCATAGAATGTAACGAACGTGAAGGATTCCTCCCGATAACCATCCAGGGTGGCACCCCAACCAAACGTACCGTGCAGGTCGATCCTCTGCTTTCCAGCCAATTTGTGAGCGCATTGCTCCTGGTGGCGCCTATACTGCCCGACGGTCTTTCTCTGACTATGACCGGGCGTCCCACTTCGCGCCCATATATCGATATGACATGCGACGCGCTGCGTCTGGCCGGAGCCGACATCCGCCGCTCGTCGAACGGCCGCACCTACTACGTCCAACCTTATGTAGGAAAACCCAAGCCCGCCACCATCACCATCGAGCGCGACTGGTCTTCGGCTTCCTATTTCTATACCATATCCATGCTGCGTCCCGAACTGCGTATCCGCCTGCTGGGTCTTCAGCTCGACAGTTCACAAGGCGACAGCGCCACCGATACCTTCTTCCGACAGTTGGGTGTCATTTCCACCGAAGTGCGCTCGCCCTATCGTGCAGCAGCACGTTCCATCACCCTCCAGGGGAACGGCATAAGGGCAAAAAGCATCCAGTTCAACTGCATCGATTGTCCGGATCTTGTACCCACATTCGCCGTTGCCGCTGCAGCCGCCGGCGTCAAAACCATACTCAAAGGGGTCAGCAACATAGCCCTCAAGGAGAGCGACCGTATGCAAGCGATCGCCAACGAACTGAGCAGTATGGGTGCCAATATCGAATGTACTACCAGCGAGATGCTCATCCTCCCCTCCGGGCTTCACATGCCCGAATCGGGCATCATCCACACCTATGGGGACCATCGTATCGCAATGGCTTTTGCACCCTTGCAGATGATTTTCCCCGAACTCATAATCGAAGCCCCCGAGGTGGTCGACAAATCGTTCCCCGAATTTTGGGACGAATTCGAGAAATGCAAAACCTTCTGAACAGGCTGGTCATTGTTGCCGGCCCCACAGCCGTAGGCAAAACTGCTTACGCCATCCGGCTGGCTCGCGAACTGCACACCGAAGTGGTTTCGTGCGATTCGCGCCAGTTCTACCGCGAGATGCGTATCGGTGTTGCACGTCCATCCGACGACGAACTGGCCGCTGTTCCCCACCATTTCATCGCTAGCCGACCGGTTACCAATCCATACAACATCTTCGACTATCATCACGATGCAACAGACCTTATCCGAGACCTTATCCAAAAGTACGGTTCGGCTGTTGCTGTAGGTGGCAGCGGACTCTATATCGACGCTCTTATCGGCGGGGTTTCCCGTCTGCCCGATCCATCGGCCGACCTCCGCGCAGAACTCCAGCAGATGCCGCTCGAGGAGAAGCAGCAACTCCTGCTAGAGCTCGATCCTGACTACTACCATAAAGTAGACCTGCAGAATCCTGTGCGCCTTCAGCGAGCCCTCGAGGTGTGTATCACCGCCGGCCGCCCCTACAGCCAGCTTTTGGTCGAACAGCGACCCACTCCGCCACCTTTCAACTACGAGGTTCGCGTGCTTAGTATGGAGCCCTCCGAACTGCGCAACCGCATCAACCGACGGGTCGACCAGATGGTTGCCGACGGTCTTGTCGACGAAGTGGCATCTCTCCTCCCCTACCGCAATCTCCCCACCCTCCGCACCGTGGGTTACCGCGAGATATTCCCCGTTATCGACGGCACCGAGAGCCTAGACACAGCCATCGCTCAAATCAAGATGAACACATGGCACTACGCCCGCAAGCAACTCACCTGGCTGCGGCGCTACGATGCCACCGTCGTATAAACATAAGACCGGCCCACTGCAAGCAGCAGGCCGGTCTCCTTTTATGAAAAAAACAATCTTTTCTACTTAACCACCACAACGCGGCGTGCCGGCATAGTACCGACCTTCACCATATATACGCCAGTGGCGGGAACGGAGAATTCAATCTTTCCACTTTCCGCTTTCATTCCTTCGCTCATCTTGCGACCCATAATGTCGTATAGCGAAACCATAGCTCGCTCTACCCCTTCCACTACGACTTTTCCGTCAAGCTGATAGACATTGACATTCGCAACATCAATATCATCAATACCGGTATTGGCAACAAAATATGCCACCAAGGCGGTATCGTCGGTAACAGTCAATACATAGGGGTTGTCCGTAACGCCATTGTTCCAATGGTCGAAGTGGTAACCTTCGTTAGCCACAGCGTTGACCACTGCAGAAGGAGCTTGGCAGGTTGGCTGAGTCAGCACCTGAACGGTACCCATATTCTCGTCGGCGCTAGTGGCACTGAAGGTGAAGCCCTCATCCTCAACGAAGTTGGAGAAATAACTCCAGCGTGAATAGTACGACATAATACTACCGCAGGGAATATTCACCGGAATATCAGTAGCTACATTCGTGAAAGTATTATCCTGAATCACCGGCGCAACCATACCTTCTGAGTTAATCTCAGTCAATCCCGTACATCCATAGAAAGCCTGACTGCCAATAAAAGAAACCGAACTTGGGATGGTCAATGAAGTTATTCTAGTCATGGAGTTGAGTGCATTGTTACCAATGACTGTAACCGTTGATGGAACCACAAAAACGGTATCAGAAACATAGAAATAAACGGCCACCAGCGTATCCTTTGCAGGGCTGGTATAATAAAGGCTATCCTCTACATAGCCATTCACACACAAAGCACCCCATGGTTTTCCTGTCGCCGGGCCATCGTAGAAGATCATAGGCACCCAGTTAAAAGCACCAGATCCTATGCTCGTAACTGTACTGGGAACAGTTTGTGAATACAAAGCATCGCAAAGATGAAACGCACTATTAGCGATGGATGTTATTGTTGCAGGGAAAGTAACGGATGTCAACTCACGGCAGAAACAAAATGCCGCAAAAGCAATATTGGTAACAGGATATGTTACGCTATCGAACGTAACACTGTCTGGAATAATAAGATGTCCCGTGGGTTTAGCTATTGTATCCCAACCCACAGAACCCGAGCCGTTCGTCCAAGGAGCCACCAATTCTGCGTGGTCGCCAACAATATTATAATACAAGGTCTGTCCTGATGGTGCGACAGCAGAGAACTGGAAATTATCCAAGCACCATCCTTGCGATGCCCACAAAAGAACAGCAATAGCCAATAATGCTTTCTTCATACTGTTTATACCAGTTATATACCATCGGCCCTTCGGTTTTTAAATATTTCAATAGGTCCTTCCGTTTCTTTAGAAACGACGATGCAAAATTACGAGTTTTTTGTAAAAAAACCAAATTATTTTTTCATACTCCTGCAATAATATAGGAGGATGATGGCCGGAAAATCGTCTGGGAGACATACTAACAGGTGGCGTTGCGCGTTATTTAATAAAATATCTTTTAAGATGAAAATACATATCGTACAGCATGATGTCCGGACTATGAATCCGGAGGAAAACCTCGAATGGATGCGTGCCGAACTGGAGAGCGAAGCCTCGCGCGAAGCGCTACTCACCGTATTCCCCGCCTGCTCACTATGCGGCGCCCCCCTCTATGCCGCAGCCGCATATACCGACCTTCAGAAGCGCGCACAAGCCGCCCTTCAGGAGCTTGTGGCCCTCTCCGAGCACCGCGCCTTCCTTGTGGGAATGCCGCTCCAGATTCAGGACAAGGGGTTGTGCAACGCCATCGTATTCGTACAGAACGGTGCCATTCGCGGTGTTGTTACAAAGAAATATCTTGGCGTCGACGAGCAGAAGTATTTCGTGCGCGGCGAAGGCGTGCAGCTTATCGAGTTCCACGACCAGCGGCTTGCCATCGGATTCTACGAAGACCTCAAGGAGCTGAGCAAAGGGCACGTAGGCGAACCTGATATGGTGGTTTGCTGCGGATGCCAGGTGTTCGACTACCAGAAGCCCTATCGCACCCGCTACCGTATGCGCAAGATCGTCGAAACCCTCGGTGCAAGCCTCGTTTATGTTAACCGTATCGGTGGCGAAGGTCCCTACCTCTTCGGTGGCGGCTCTATGGCGCTGAACGCCGCAGGCGGCGTCCTTTGCCAACTGCCCTATTTCGAGGAATCGTGCCACACTGTCGATATGCAGCTTATCGACACCATCGACGACGAGAAGCCCGAAGCCGTCGAACTGGTATACAAAGCCCTGGTGAGCGGTCTGCGTGACTATTTCCGCAAGAACGGACTCCAACGGGCGGTACTCGGTCTCAGCGGTGGTATTGACTCCGCATTGGTGGCCGTACTGGCCGTCGACGCTCTCGGTGCCGAGAATGTCCACGGATTGCTGATGCCCAGCCAATACTCTACCGACCATTCGGTGACCGACGCCGAAGATCTGGCCCACAACCTAGGCATAAGCTACGATATCGTACCCATCCGCCCTGTGTTCGACGAACTCCGTAAAGCTATGGCCCCCGTCTTTGGCGACCGCGCCGAGGACGTTACAGAAGAGAATATGCAGGCCCGCGTACGCGGCTCGATGGTGATGAGCTACGCCAACAAGTTCGGCGCTCTTGCGCTGAACACTACCAACCGCTCCGAAGCCGCCATGGGCTATGGTACCCTCTATGGCGACTCCTGCGGCTCGCTGGCTGTGATCGGCGACCTCTACAAGACCGAAGTTTACCAACTTTCCGAATATATCAACCGCGATGGAATACGCATCCCGCAGAACTCCATCACCAAAGCCCCCAGCGCCGAACTGCGCCCCGGCCAGAAGGATAGCGACTCGCTGCCCGACTACGCGGTGCTCGACGCGGTGCTCAACCTCTACCTCGACGAAGGGATGTGCGAGGACGAGATTGTCGAGGAAGGCTACGACCGCGAGCTGGTGCAGGGCATCATCCGCAAGGTGGCCCGCAACGAATGGAAGCGCCTCCAGTTCGCGCCCCAGCTGAAGGTGAGCCCCGTGAGCTTCGGTCTCGACCGCCGCTGGCCGATAAGCTAAGTTGGGAGTTGATAGTTGGTAGTTGGTAGTATAGATACAATTATGGCTGTAAAGAATTATAAAGAGCTTGTCGTCTGGCAAAAAGCCATGGACGCTGTCAAACAAATATACTTTCTTATTAAGAAACTACCAAAAGAAGAAATGTTCGGTCTGTCTGACCAGATGCGAAGATGTGCCGTATCAATACCGTCAAATATTGCTGAAGGACAGCAAAGAAAATCCACAGGCGAGTTTTCCAAGTTCATAGATTACGCACAGGGTTCCCGTGCCGAACTTGAAACACAACTGATGATTTGTGTATCGGTCGGATATCTCACACAGAAAGATATTGATGAACCACTGATAACCTTGGATGAAATAAACAAGATGCTGTCATCGCTTCAGGCTAAAATTCATGTCTGACAACCAACTACCAACTACCAACTGCCAACTACCAACTGTAAATTACCAGTTGGACCTTGCGCGGCGATATGTCGAGCAGACGGGGGTGAGCCTATTCCTTACCGGGAAAGCAGGCACCGGGAAGACCACCTTCCTGCGCAATATCGACACCGAGTGCAAGAAGCACCATATCGTGGTCGCCCCCACGGGCGTCGCCGCGGTGAACGCCGGCGGCGTCACCATCCACTCGTTCTTCCAGCTGCCGTTCGACCCCTACCTTCCCGACATCAAAGAGCTGATCACCGAATATCAGATGCCCGAAGCCCGCAAGGGGTTGAACAAGACCAAAATGGGCATCATACGCTCGCTCGAGCTGCTTATCATCGACGAGATTTCGATGGTGCGAGCCGACCTGCTCGACGCTATCGACGCCACCCTCCGGCGCTATCGTCGCAACAGCCGCCCTTTCGGCGGTGTACAACTGCTGATGATCGGCGACGTACACCAGCTGGCGCCTGTGGTTACCGAGCGCGAACGCCCCTTTATGGAGCGCGTCTACCCCTCGCCCTATTTCTTCAACAGCAAAGCCCTCCAGCGCCTCAACTACATCACCATCGAGCTCACCACCATCTACCGCCAGCAGGACCAGACCTTTGTCAATCTCCTCAACCGCGTCCGCAACAACCAGATGGACGCTTCCACCCTCGCCACCCTTAACTCCAGGTATATCCGGGGTGGTTCCCAAACCGGCACTCCCCGTCTCCCCGATCCCATCACCCTCACCACCCACAACCACCAAGCCGACGCCATCAACCGGCGCCATATGGAGGCCCTGCACGGCGAAAGCCGGGTTTTCGAAGCCACCGTATCAGGCAACTACCCCGACAGCACGATGCCCGTCGAGCGCTCGATGGAGATAAAAATTGGCGAACGTGTGATGCTTGTCAAGAACGACACGTCGGGAGCCCAACGCTACTACAACGGCAAGCTGGCCACCGTCACCGGCTTCATCGACAACGACGACGGGTCCTACATCGAGGTAATCGACGACGACGGCGACATCATCGCCGTGGGACGAGAACGCTGGGAGAACCTGCGATACAACATCAACGAGAGCAACGGCGAGATCACACAGGAAGTCGACGGCACCTTCAGCCAGTACCCACTGCGGGCCGCATGGGCCGTCACCATACACAAAGCGCAAGGGCTCACCTTCGACCGTGTGGCCGTCGATGCCGCCGATGCTTTCGCTTTCGGACAGGTCTACGTGGCGCTCAGCCGCTGCCGCAGTCTCGAAGGGCTCACCCTCACCTCGCCGCTCACCGCCGCCGTCACCTTCGGCGACCCCAGCGTGGAGCGTTTCATAAGTTCATGTCCCACTTTCGATCAGGTACGGCAGGCCGAGGCGGGATTCGAGCAACAGTACTACTACGAGCAGCTGACCGACCTTTTCAGCCTCGCTTCGGTACATCACGAGGCCGAATCGCTCGACGAGGTCTACACCCGCCTCAAGAACCTATATCCCGAAAATGTGGAGGTGATGCACGGTATCGCCTCCGATACGGCCGGACTGGCCACCGTGAGCGAGAAATTCGCCCTCCAGCTTATGCGCCTGCCCGCCGACCAACATCACGAGAGGCTCGAGAAAGCCTGCCTCTACTACCTCCCGCGGCTCGCTCTGTGCGCCGCACGGCTCGAAGGGGTGCTCAACGTCGAAATCGACAACAAGGAGAACCGCAAGGCGGTAGCCGAAGGTGGCGAGCGGCTCGCGACCCTGCTGCGCATCAAGATCGCCGCCCTCCACGCGGTGCAGCGCGAGGGATTCAGCATCCCCGTCGTGCAGAAAGCCAAATGGCAGGCCGAAAACGGGAAGGTGAAAATCGAGAAGAGCCGCCGCCGTGAGAAAGCCGCCCGACGCCGCGAACCAGCCGCAACCGCCGAACCAGCCCCACCGGAGGTAGTCCCCTCCACACCGAAGGAGAAAGCACCGTCGAAAGCCGAAACAAGGAAGGCTCAGACAGCCGACCTCATGGAGCGTATCCGCGTGTGGCGCTGGCAGAAATCCAAGGACACCGGCCTCCCACCCTACATCATCCTCCAGCAGAAATCCCTAATCGCGATCGCGACAGCGATGCCGCACACCCTCGACGAGCTGAAACGCCTGCCCGGCATCGGTCCGAAAACAATCGAAAACTACGGACCCGAGATTCTCGAGATTGTGGGTATGGGTTAAGACGCTGTTTCAAAAGTCAAGGGGTTAAGGTCCAAGGTCGCGCCGACCATAAACCTTAACCCCTAAACCCTAAACTTTAACGGACTACTTCAGTGCTTCGAGCACAGCCACCAGATAGTCGTAGAACTTCTTGGCGCTGGGGATATAGCAGCGCTCGTCGGGGCTGTGGGGGCTCTGCAGCGTGGGGCCGAACGAGATCATCTCCATCTCGGGGTACTTGCCGCCCAGCAGGCCGCACTCCAGACCGGCATGGATGGCCATCACGGCGGGCTCCTTCTTGTAGAGCTTCTTGTATGTGGCCTTCATGGTCTTCAGCAACTTGCTGTCCATATTGGGCTTCCATCCGGGATAGGCGCCGCTGAGCTGGCACTTGCCGCCGGCCAGTTCGGCCAGACACACGAGACGCTCGGCCAATGCCTCCTTGGCGGTGTCGACACTCGAACGCAGCAGGGCGTAGACGACAAACTTCTTGGCAGCGGTGGTTTTGGCGATAGCCAGGTTGAGCGAAGTCTCGACCAGGCCTTCCATATCCTTGCTCATACGGATCACACCGTTGGGGGCCACCATCATCATATTGATGATCTTCTGGGTACCCACTTCGCTGATGACGGTGGGGTTCATACGCACCTTCTCATATTTCATGAAGAAGTCGGGTTCCACCTTTCCGAGCTCTTTCTTCACCCATCCGGCCACCTTGTCGAACTCCTTCAGGATGCACTCCTCGTGCTCCTTGGGCATGGCGACAACGGCTTCGGCGTCGCGCGGGATGGCGTTGCGCATATTGCCGCCCTCGACGCTTACCAGACGGATGCCGCATTCGGCCACCCAGCGCAGGTGACGGAACAGGAGCTTGTTGGCATTGGCGCGGCCGGTGTTGATCTCCATGCCGCTATGACCGCCCTTCAGGCCGCCGATGGTGAGCTTGTAGGCCACCATGCCCTTCGGGGCCTTCTCGGTGGTGTAGGGGATCGAGATGGCGGCGTCGATACCGCCGGCGCAGCCCACATAGAGCTCGCCCTCGGTCTCGCTGTCGAGGTTGAGCAGATATTTGCCCTTCAGCTCGCCCTTCTTCAGGCCGAAAGCGCCGGTCATACCGGTCTCCTCGTCGGTGGTGATCAGGGCCTCCAGCGGGCCGTGCTTGACGGTCTTCGAGGTGAAGACAGCCATGATGGCAGCCACACCCATACCGTCGTCGGCACCGAGGGTGGTGTCGCAGGCGTACACCCAGTCGCCCACGATCTTGGTCTCGATCGGATCCTTCTCGAAATCGTGCTTCTTGCCGGCACGTGCCTGGGGCACCATATCCATGTGGGCCTGAAGCACCACCGGGGTAGCCTTCTCCATGCCCTTGGTGGCGGGCTTGCTCAGAATCACATTGCCCACACCGTCCACACGGCAGGCAATCTTGTTCTTCTTAGCCCAGTCGACTAAGAACTTGCGCACTTTCTCCTCGTGTTTCGAGGGGCGCGGCTGACGGGTGAGGGAGTAGAAATTGCTCCACAACTCTTTGGGTTCAAGGTCTTTGATTGTCATAATATTGATATTTAATTGATAATTAATTCCTTTGTAGAAACAAAGTGCAAAATTACGCATTAAAATCCAATTTTGCAAGTTTTTTTTGAAAATTCACCAATAATAGACAAGGGCAGGCACACCTCGGTAGTGTGCCTGCCCTGATCTGTCATATTCCAGATTTCCTATGTCATCTCTTCACCACCTTGGCGGTGAAGAGGCCTTCGGCGGTCTGGATTTCCAGAACATAGAGGCCGGCGGGGTAGTCCTTAAGCGACACCTGGCCGGACACCTTGTCGGGGCCGGCCTTCACCTCCAGCCGCGAGCGACGGCCGTCGGCCGCCACGCACCACACCTCGCGGATGCCCTCGGCCGGTATCAGCACCGTCCCGT
>ONYC01000172.1 GCA_900321975.1 uncultured Bacteroidales bacterium | reverse complement strand
TTCATGTCCACCTTGCCGCTTACAATATCCTCTGCGTTGAGCACAGCAAATCCAGCCTTGTCCAGCGCCTCGATGGTCTTTGTGTTGCGGCGATAGCCTATCACCTTGCCGTCGCCCATGGAGAAGAAGTTGCAGCCCGAATGCCACTGCTCGCGCAGCTGCACCCAGGGGTCGCTTCCTCCGCCGA
This sequence comes from uncultured Bacteroidales bacterium, assembly GCA_900321975.1. Lineage (GTDB taxonomy): Bacteria > Bacteroidota > Bacteroidia > Bacteroidales > P3 > Colimorpha. Next base: position 7,704 of record ONYC01000172.1, on the reverse strand, counting down.
TCACAGGCTCGATTTCCCACCCCTGCGATTCAAGTCCCTTGATGATATTGGGGAATTTGCGGTAGGTGATATTGCCGTTGTCGATGGAAATCAGCGTGGTGTCCTTACCGGCGAAGAGGCCTGTCTTGCGCAGCATCGGTTCGAAGGCCATGCATTGGTGCTTCCCGAGGAAGGTGAACACCATATCGAGGTGGATGAAGCTCTCGGGGCTCTTGGGCAGTTCCTGCACCAGGATGCTGAATTTCGGCCGCTCTTTGGCGAAAGTCTGTGCCAGATACTTGATACCCTTGGTGTTGGTGCGTATTCCCTGCCCGATGCATAGCAGGTCGGGCGAGGCTATCTGCACGTCGCCGCCTTCGGTGCGGGCGTCGCGATCCCAGGCCATTGCGTTCAGCGTGTCCACATTGAAGAAATGGCGGAAGATGGCCTCGTAGATCAGAGTCTCGCGTTCGCGAACCTCGAAGCTCATCGAGTTGATAAGCACGCGGTTGTAGACCGTCGACGACGCGTCGCGGGTGAAGAAGAGATTATAGAGTGGTTTCAGCAGGTAGCGGTCTTCGCTCACGCAGTCCCAGGCCGGGTCTTCATAGCCTTCGACAAGGGTTTTGGCCAGCTCGGCCGACGGCATTTCCATCAGTTCGCCGGCCAATCCGTCTTTATTGTCGTTCGCTCCCATTCGGTCGCGCACGATATCGCAGTCGTCCATATCGCAGCTCTCTTCCACCAGGTGGCGGCGGATGTCGTTGTCGTCCAGAAGCTTCTCGAGAATATCCTCGACGTAGTAAACGTCGGTCCATTTCTCCAGCACGCCGCAGAAGTTGGCGTACTCGGTATCAACTATCGGTTTGTTCAGGATGTCGCTGTAGAGGGCGTGGGCGGCGTTGAGCGGGGTCATACGCTCGATCTCCACACCGGGGCGGTGCAGCAGCACGGCCCGTAGGCGTCCCGTCTCGGACGCCACGTTCACTTCACACGGAGTTGTATTTCTTATTGCCATATTTTATATTACTATCTATAACACAGCTCTTTCCCCGCAACGGGGCAAAAACTGCCGATTTGCAAATATACAAAATCTTTTTATATTTGGGAAATAATTTTTAAACAGCCTGTTGGCAAAGGCGATTTTTCGTGTTTTGTAACTCGCTGATACTACCTATCTTCTACCTATCCTCTACCTATCAACTACCACCGTTCTTCGATAGTTCTTCGATAGTTCTTCGATTCGAATCGAAGAACTATCGAAGAACGATCGAAGAACTATCGAAGAACGGCCGGACCTGGTTCGGAGCAATAGGTGGTCGGAAAGGTGTTGTCAGAAGAGTTCGTCCAGCTCGAGCCAGCGCAGTTCCTTTTCGTCGAGCAGGGCGATAACCTCGCCGATGCGGTTCGAGGCCCGTGTTATCTCGGCCGCATCGGCTCCGGTTCCGGAACTTAGCAACTCCTCGAGTTCCTGCCGTTCTTTGGTGAGGGTTTCGATTTCGGCTGTAAGGGCCTCATATTCGCGCTGTTCTTTGTAGGTTGGTTTTCTCTTGCTGCCAGGTTGGGGGGATTGTGGTTTTGGGGCATTGGTGCGGTTGGCCTCTTTTTCTTCCTTCCGGCGTCCCTTTTCGGCCAGTTCCTTTTCGAGGCGGTAGCGCGTGTAGTTGCTGTGGTAGTCGCGTATCTTGCCGTCCCCCTCGAACACCAGCAGGTGGTCGACGATATGGTCCATAAACGAGCGGTCGTGACTGACGATTATGAGGCAGCCTTTGTAGGTCTGCAGGAATTGCTCGAGTATCTGCAAGGTGTAGATATCCAAGTCGTTGGTGGGCTCGTCGAGGATGAGGAAATTGGGATTGGCCATCAGCACCTGCAGCAGGTAGAGGCGCCGTTTCTCGCCGCCGCTGAGGTTGCCGAAGTAGTTGTACTGTGTGGTGCCGTCGAACCCGAAATAGGTGAGGAACTGGTGGGCCGACATTGTTTTCCCGCCTTCAATTTCGATTTCTTCGGCGATATCTTTCACTAGGTCGATCACCCGGCGGTCGGCGGGAGCCGACATCCCGGCCTGGGTGTAATAGCCGAACTGTATGGTTTGGCCCACCACCACGCGTCCGCTGGTGGGGCGGAGCTTTTCTGTGATGATGTTTAGGAATGTGCTCTTGCCCACACCGTTGGGGCCGACGATACCGATTTTCTCGCCGCGTTTGAAGACATAGCTGTAGTCGTCGATCAGGTCGCGGTAGCAGACGTTGTACAGTTCCAGGATCTTGCCGCCGATGCGTTCGGTCTTTACGGTCAGTTGCGGGCGGCTGTCGTCGAAGCGCGTATGAGCCTTTGCTTCAAGCTCGTAGAAGGCGTCGATGCGTGCCTGGGCCTTCGTTCCGCGAGCTTGCGGCATGCGGCGCATCCATTCCAGCTCGGTGCGGTAGAGGCTTCGGGCTTTCTCCACTTCGGCGCGCTCGTTGGCCTCGCGTTCGGCCTTCTTCTCGAGGTAGTAGTCGTACCGCCCTTTGTAATGGTAGAGCCGCGAGTTGTCCAATTCATATATATTGTCGCAGACGTTGTCGAGGAAGTAACGGTCGTGGGTAACCATCAATATTGCAAGCCGTTGGCGCGAGAGGAAATCCTCGAGCCACTCGATCATGTCGATATCCAGGTGGTTGGTCGGCTCGTCGAGGATGAGCAGGTTGCAGTCGTCGAGCAGCAGTCGGCAGAGGGCAACCTTCTTCTGTTCGCCGCCGCTGAGGGTCTCCATCTGGCGGTCGAGCAGCGAGTCGACCTTCATGCGGCTCAGAATCTCCTCCATACGCTGCTCGAAGGTCCATTCATCCTCGGTTTCGGGGCGTTGCACGCTGTAGACGAAGTCGCGCACCATTTGGTGTGGGTAGGCTTCAGGCGATTGTGGAAGATAGGCCAGCTTCAGGTCGCCGCGGAAGGTTATCTTGCCGCTGTCCTGCAGGGTGTTGTAGCCTTTCTGCCCGGCAGCGGTCATAATGATGTTGAGCAGGGTAGACTTGCCATAGCCGTTGCGGGCAATGAGGGCGGACTTCTGTCCGGCGTTGATACCGAAGGATATATCTTCGAAGAGCAGTTTGTCGCCGAAACTCTTGGTCAGGTTTTCTACAGTCAGCAATGCGTCAGCCATAGGGTAGGTGGTAATATAATACAAAATAACGCCGCAAAACACAGATTATTGTGCTTCGCGGCGCTGGCGATATGAAGATGGAAATGTCAGTCTTGGTATTTGCAATGGAAGCGGCGCTCGTATTCTTCGGCAAGTTGCGGGCGGAAGTCGGGATGTGCGATGCGGATAAGGTCTTCGGCGCGGTGCTGGAGGGTGCGTCCCTTGAGGCGTGCGACGCCGTACTCGGTGACGATATAGTCGACGTCGTTGCGCGAAGTGCTTACTGCCGCCCCTGGGGTAAGGAACGGCTTGATGCGCGATATCTTGCCTCCGGCTGCCGTGCTGCGCATGGCGATGATGGCTTTCCCCTCGCGTGCCAGCGATGCTCCGCGTATGAAGTCAACCTGCCCACCGATGCCGCTGTATTGCCGCATACCGATTGTCTCGCTCGACACCTGTCCCTGCAGGTCGACCTCGAGGCACGAGTTGATGGATATCATACGGTCGTTCTTGGCGATAACTAGCGGGTTGTTCACATAATCCACCGGATGGAACTCCACGTCGGGGTTCTCGTCGACGAAATCGTAGAGTTCGCGGGGACCCATGATGAAGGTTACCACAGCTTTGCCGCGATGCAATGTCTTCCGACGACCGTTGATCACGCCGCTTTTCATAAGTTCCATCACCCCGCCTGAGAACATTTCGCTGTGGATGCCCAGGTCGTTCTTGTCGGCCAGCGACTGAAGCACAGCGTCGGGGATGGCTCCGATGCCGAGCTGAAGTGTCGAGCCGTCGGCCACCAGCGAGGCGCAGTTGTGGCCGATGGCCAGTTCCACTGCTCCCGGCGCCGGCAGGTGCAGCTCCTGGAGATGGTAGGCACAGGGGATGATATAATCCACTTGCGACACGTGCACCATAGTGTCGCCGTAGGTGAACGGCATAAGTTCGTTTGTCTCGACGATAACAGTCTTTGCCGCATGGATGGCGGCTTTTGCGTAATCGCAGCTCACCCCCAGCGAGCAATAGCCTTCGGCGTTGGGCGGCGTTACTTGAAACACAGCAACATCGCAAGGTATGTCGCTTCCGATCATCGAGGGTACGTCCTTGAAATAAGCAGGGAAGAAATCGCCCTCGCGGCGTTCGATGACCTCGCGTGAGTTGGCCGACAGGAAGTTGCTCACATGGCGGAAATGGCCGAAGCAGCGCGGCTTGTAGCATGGGTTGTCGCCAAGGGTGGTCATGTGGAAGATAAGCACATCGTTGTAATCTTCGCAATGGTCGGCCAGCGCCTGCTGTATGAGGCGCGGTGCTGCAGCGGCGTGGCCCATCACGACGCATTGTCCGTCGTGGATGGCCTTGATGGCTTCTGTGGGTTTTGATACTTTTCTTCTATAATCTTCTTTCCAATTCATAGCATATAGTTTTAATTGTCGTTAGCATTGCATGTGCAGGCAACACCAACGACATCATATCGGTGGAAAGAAAATAATAGATGGGAGACAGACAAACTGTCGCCGACAACCGCCTTTTAGACGCGAAAGCATTGCCGAACCGTTCGGGGCAGGTCTCCTGGCTCAACACCTCGTGGCAGAAGCCTTCTCAGGGGCGGTTGCCCCCAATGGCATGGATTTTCTGCCTGTCAGCAGTGTTTTCACAGTTGCGCGACAGCTCACGACTTGCACGTGATTCCCTCTTGGCAGCCCCATTACAAGGCTGACCCCGACGATATATTGTTATTTCAAAGTACTGATTCTTCGCAATATCAAGGCCATTGGCCTTGGGTTGATTGCGTTGCAAATTTACATAAATTTCTTTAATTGGGCGAAAAAATTGTCATAATAGAGTGTTTGGAAATACGCCTTGTTCAAGGGCTCCGGTGTCGGAAAGCTTGCGGGCGGGGATACCACCAACGGTGCAGTTGTCGGGGAACGAACTGTTGACTACGGCGTTGGCACCGATGGCCACATTGTTTCCTATCGTTATCTGCCCAAATAGTTTCGCGCCGGGACCAATATAGACGTTGTCGCCCAGCGAGGGGGTGCCGTTGTAGTCGCCGATGGATGTCGATGGGTGAATACGGCAGTTGGCACCTACATTGGCGTCGGGGTTGACCACCACGGTGCCGCGATGCACCAGGCAAAGGCCCGGACCGAATACATTTTTGGGAATGGTGACTCCCAGTCGTACCGCCAGGTTGTGGTTCATCACCTCGAGCACCGCCCTGGACAGCAGTCGCCAAGGCTGGCAGTTGGTCAGGTATTCCAGCCGGCGCAGCCTTAACTGGAAACGCAGCTGATCGATACGCAGCCAATTGAATGCGCTTACGCGCGTGAGGCCATAGGCGGCGATGTCTGCGCGTATGTATTGTCGGTATTCTGCTTTGCTGGTAATCATTTTGCGAGTCTCAAATATTCCTTGCGGGCTTTTTTCATCAGTTTCAAGAAACGCTTGTCGGCGTGCAGGCGGGCCACAGCGGCGCTTGCTGCCAGGCGTCCGGCGTCGACGTCACTCTGCCAGTGGTAGCCGGCGATCACGCGGCTCTGACCGTACATATATCCCCGGGCAAGGATGGTATCGGCCTTCTCTGGTGCCAGCTCGGTGAGCAGCAGGGCGGCGCTCCATCCGAGGATGGTGTGCCCGGAGGGGTATGAGCCGTTGGTGCGGAGCCACTTTTCGTCGGAAGGGTATATGGTTGGTTCGTCGTAGTAGACATAGGGCCGCGTGCGCATATATCGATTCTTGGGGAGTTTACCGACCTGGTCGGTGGTGACAAGACCGATGGTGAGCATGCGATAGATTGCGGGAGTGGCTTCGGCGGAAATGGTGATGCCGAGCACGCCGCTGTATATCTTGCAGATGTTGTCGATGCTCCAGATGGCGTCGCCGACGGCTATGGCAAGCCTTGTGCTGTCTTTGCGTTGCTTTTTGCCCCACTGGTACTGCGACTGGTCGTAGCGGAAGGCGTCGCTGCTTTCTGCAGGTGGTGCGGGCAGGAAGAAGACGGCGTTGGGCATCTGAGTGGAGTCGATTAGCGGCTTCTGGGCCAGAGCCATCAGTGGCAGCAAGGCTGTGAGAATTAGTATTCGTTTCATTGTTTCAGTAGTTTGTCGGCCTGCTCTCTGGCTTGTCGCTTTATCTCGGGGGTGAGGTCTTTGTCGAGGGTCTTGAGTACCATGAATATGGCCGCAAGGTCGTCGGTGATGCCCATGAGTGGGATAAAGTCGGGGATGGCGTCGATTGGTAGTATAAGATAACCCAAGGCGCCGGCAATGAGGGCTTTGTCGCGCAGCGAGACATCGGGCGATTTTATCATGCAGTAGAGCATCAGGGCGGGGTAGAGCAGTTTTTCACCCCATCTGCGGGCAAACTTGCGCAGTTTCTGCCACAATTTGTCCTCGTTATAGTGCCGCTCGTATTGCGGCGCGTTGTCGATGCTGAATTTCTCCATGTTTTGTTATTTAGGTGAAATCTTCAAGTTTCTTGGGATTGTCGTTCATTATGTTGGGGCGCGGTTGATAGGCGAGGTGCAACTTCGGGTAGATGCGGAGGCGGAAGTCGCATTCGTCCTCGTAGCAGCATCCGTTGTCGGTTACCGCGCGGGCGGCACCACTCTCTGCGACGGTCAGCATCGTCCATCCGCCCTGTGTTTTCAATCTGTGCGACGGGAACCAGCCCCGTGGCTGCAGCCCCGAGCCGTCAAGTTCCCACATCAGCGATATCGGAGCTTCGGGCTGGTAGCCGAGAGGGAATGTGAGGGCATATCGGTTTTGCTCCAACTGCCACAGTCGTATGGTGTTGCGTCCGTTCTTGTGCCCAAGGTATTCGTCGCCGAAGGTTTCTATTGCATCTTCGATGGCGGTTAGGCTGTCCACATTCTCGACAATGATCACGGCGCCGTCATCTTTGGCGGTTTCCATCAGGCTTTCCACTTCCTGCCTGCGGGTGGCTTCTTCCCTTTTCTGCTTTATTTTGTCGGGTTCGATGTTGCGGGCGGCTTTGTAGAACAGGATTACCGCTACGGCAGTCATTAGTCCCGACATAAGCCATTCTTTATCAATCAGGAAATAGACGGCGGTTGCTGAGGCTATGGCACCAAGGATATAGTTGGTGTTTCTCTCTGCGCGTTGCTCTTTCCGGGCTTCGGCAAGTTTCTCCTTAGCCGGTTTGCGACGTTCTTTGCGTTCGGCATCTGCCTTGCGCTTCCGCTGACGGTTCTCCAAACGGTCGTAGAAGAATGTCCATATAAGCATATAAACGGCGAAGGTTACAAATATACCCTCCAAAACCACCAGACCGATTATTCTGGAGGTGGGGTCTTCATCTGCCATTATTCTCGGGTAGCACCATATGGCATACCAACCCGACCCTACGGCAAATGCCAAGCAAATGAGGCGGAGAAATAAATGGGATATCTTCATTTATTTCTAATTTCTAATTTCTAAATTCTAAATTCTAAATTCTAAATTTCTAATTTCTAGTTTCTTATTTCTAATTTTTAGTTTTTAGTTTTCCAACACCTCCATGATGGCTTTGGCGGCCTTGCGGCCGGCACCCATGGCGAGGATGACGGTGGCGGCACCGCTGACAGCGTCGCCGCCGGC
>ONYC01000173.1 GCA_900321975.1 uncultured Bacteroidales bacterium | reverse complement strand
GGATGTTGACGCCATAATGGCGCTCGTCCAGCAGCGAATCGACTGGATGAACGTTATGGGGCTGCACCAGTGGAACGAGACCGACTATTTCGGCCGCTATCCCCGCAGCTACTGGGAGAAGAATATTGATTACTTCCTTGTGGGAGAGCAGGAGGACAAGGTGGTGGTGGCCATCGCCCTCTATACTGAGGATGTGCGGTGGACACGTGACGGCGAATATATCGGCGACCTCCATGGCAAAGCCTTCTACCTCCACCATTTGGTAACTGATACCGCCTATCCCGGTGCAGGAGTAGAGATGATGCACTATGTCGAGCGGTACGCCCTGGAGCAGAACATCCCCCTTCTTCGGCTCGATTCCGCCGTCGGCAACCTCGCTCTCGAGCGGTATTATACTGCGCTTGGCTATACGGCTTGCGGCACCTGCAACGACCGCCTATATCACGGTATCCTCCGCGAAAAGCATATCATATAAACAAATAGGACAAAGAAAAGCCACCCGGAAGGTATCTCTCGGGTGGCTTTCTTTATTGTATATGCCGCTACTGGCGGCTGAGGGCCGAACGCAGGTGCTCGACGGTGTTCTTGAAATGAATGGTGTGTGGGTTGTCGGGATAGCGTTCTTCGAGTCCTTCGAGCACCATGTCGTACCAGTCGATGCAGTTCGGGTCGCGGGTGTCGATCAGTAGTCGGTTGTTGAATGGCTTGTAGAGCGCAATCAGCGTGCTGAGCGAGCCCTGGTTCTCCTCGATGAGACGGCCCACATAGTCCTGCTGCTCCTGGAAGGTGAGGCGGTAGATGGAGTCGGTCTCGTCCTTCTTGTCGTAGACCGCCTCGATGTCAATCTTTCCTTCGTCCATCAGGCGCTGGTAATAGAGGGTGGTGTCGACCAGCTGGTTGAGCACCTTCCCGCCGTCGTTGGTGAACTGCTGCAGTTGCCATAGGAGGATGCTTTCGGGCGAACCGCTGACGGTGTAGCTCACCGATAGGTTGTCGTAGTCGCCGCCGATGCGGATTTTCTCGCCGTAGTCGGGCAACAGCACCACATAGTTGTTCTCGCTGGTGTGCAGGTTGTAGAGACTGCGGTATGGCATCTTGTATCGGTAGCTGAACCGCCCCTTCGAATCCATGGGGATGGAGTCGATGAACAGCGGCCCGTCAGGGGTGAGCTCTTCGAGCCACAGCGAGTGGCCGGCGCCTCCGTCGATGGTGCCGCCGACGGTGAACGTGTCGTGGTGGCAGGACGTAGCCAGCAGCGCCACACAAAGTATTGTCAGTATCCTTTTCATATCATATAATTGATCAAACACAGAGCAGCCATAGCCTCGACCACCACGGCGGCGCGTTCGATATGGTAGCGGTCGTGGCGGCCTCCGATCCCGACGGTGCTTAGGCTCCCGTCCTCGCCGAGGCACTCCACCGGCTGCGGAATCGACACCACGGGGTGGAACGCCACGCGGAACTCCACGGGCATGCCGTTGCTGATGCCGCCCTGGACACCCCCGCAGTGGTTTGTCGCAGTTCTGCAACCCCCGTCGTCCACTTTCCATCGGTCGATATATTCGCTGCCTTTCATCTGTGCGGCGGCGAATCCGGCTCCCATCTCGAATCCGATTGCCGACGGGATGCTCATCATGGCCGCCGCCAGACTGGCGTTGAGTTTGGCGAACACGGGGTCGCCTATGCCGGCTGGCAGGCCGGTGATCGTGCAATCCACCATTCCTCCGCAGGTGTCATCGTCGGCCGGGTTCTGGCTGCCGACCGCACGTGTGCTGATTCCGACTTCGGGCATCAGCTGGCTGGCTATAGCGCCGGCCACCACTCGCACCACCGTCTCGCGGGCCGACGAGCGGCCGCCTCCACGATGGTCGCGGACGCCGAACTTGGCGTAGTAGGTGTAGTCGGCGTGCCCGGGGCGGAACAGGTGTTCCAGGTGGGCGTAGTCCTCAGACCGCACATCCTTGTTGCGGATGGCGAAGGCTATGGGGGTACCCAGCGTTATGCCGTCCATCAGACCCGAAAGCCACTCCACCTCGTCGGCCTCCTGGCGCGGGGCGCCGAAGCGGCGGCGTTCCAGTTGGCGGGCTATAAGATCCATATCCAGCCTTACTCCCGCCGGACAGCCGTCGATTACAGCACCTACGGCGGGTCCGTGGGACTCGCCGTAGGTCGTTACTCTGAATCTTTCGCCGTAGGTGTTCATCTACTTGGGGTTGATTTCCAGTAGCTCAACCTCGAACACGAGGGTCGAGCCGGGAGGTATCGAGCCTGCCTGCTGCTCGCCATAGCCGAGGTTGTATGGGATATAGAGTATATACTTCGAGCCCTCGTCCATCAGCTGCAGGCCTTCGGTCCAGCCGGGGATCACCTGGTTCAAGGCGAAGATAATGGGCTCGCCGCGGTCAACGCTGCTGTCGAATGTCGTGCCGTCGATAAGCTTGCCGGTGTAGTGCACCTTCACACGGTCGGTAACTTTCGGCTTCTTGCCGTTGCCTTCGCGCAGACGCAGGTATTTAAGGCCGCTCTGGGTGGTGTAGACCGACTTGTTGTTGCTTATTTCCTTCATGAATTTGGCACCGGCGTCGATATTCTTCTGAACACCTTCGCGCTGGCGGCGTTCGAAATCCTGCTGGAAACGCTGGAGGAGCGGGCGTGCCTGCGAGTCGCTCAGACGGCTGAACCCCTTGGCGTCGTCCTTCATGGCCTGGCCGGCCATCTCGGCGTTGATTCCGAGGTTCTGCTGGGCCCAGCTGCCATAGATGTCGCGTCCGATGGCATACGAGGCCGAATCGTTGAACGTGCGCAGTGCCGGCGGAGCGAGACGGGCTTTGAGCTCGGCGATTTCCTCCTGGGCTTTCTGGTAGGCGTCGGCCTGGGCTTTCAGCGAGTTGTAGTATTCTTCGCTCATCGTTACCTTGCCTTTCTTGATTTTCAGCGCTTGTCCCTGGGCGGGTATGGCGGAGAACGCCATCACGGCGGCCATCAGAAAAACTATCTTTCTCATTTTTAGCTGTTATTTTATATTCGGTAACAGGTAGTCCGGCAGGTCGGACGGATGCGGTGCCCGACAGCACAGACAAACCGTAAACTATTTATATTCCTTCACAGGTTCGCCGTCGAGCACCTCCTTGCCGCAGATGGCGAGGGCCAGCATCTCGTTCTCACCCTTGTAGACCTTCACCGGGGCAATCCAGCCCACGCGGTCGATGATCATCTGCATCCAGGGCTTGCTGTAGGCGATGCCGCCGGTGAGGAGGATGGCGTCCACCTTGCCGCAGACCACTGCTGCCAGGCGCGAGATTTCCATCGACACCTGGTAGGTGAAAGCTTCGACCAGCATCTGGCACTTGGCGTCGCCGGCCAGGGCCTTCTTCTCTACCTCGTAGGCGTCGTTGGTGCCGAGGTAGGCCACGAAGCCGCCTTCGGCGGTAACCATCTTCTTCAGCTTGGCCTCGTCATATTTGCCGCTGCAGGCCACCTCGATCAGTTTCGAAGCGTTGATGGAGCCGCAACGGGTGGGCGAGAAGGCGCCGAGGCCGCAGAGTGCGCGG
>ONYC01000174.1 GCA_900321975.1 uncultured Bacteroidales bacterium | reverse complement strand
CGCACCGACGGGAAGTCGTTGGTGTAGCCCCAGGTGCTGTGGTCGCTGATCATCTCCCACCACACCCCCATGTACTTCACGGGGTGTATCCAGCTGACGTCCTCCAATGTGCAAGGCTCGTTGAGGTTGAGGATGAGGCGCGAGCGCAGCACGTCGGTGGCCTTGTCGCACACCTGCACGGTGCGCCAGGGGGAGTAGCAGGGCGAGGTGAGGCGTCCAACATAGCCTGTGGCGTCGGGCGTAAGGTGCACTTTCAGCGTATATTCCATCTGCTTGTCTGACGGGCGAACGGTGCTGTCGATATTCAGGTTCATGGTGGGGAAGTCGAGCACCGCAGCCTCATGAATGTTGATATAGAGGCCGTCGTCGGTCTTCATCTGCAGGGCTGTCTGCACGCCGCTCTCAGAGAAACTCTTCCAAGGCCAGCCGCCGCCTTGCTGCGACTGCCAGTAGAGGCTTCGCACCTGGCTGAGGCGGCTCTTGGTGTAGTTGAACTCCTGAGTGTCGTAGTCGCCGGGAATCCACCAGGCCGTATGGTCGCCCGTCATCCTGAACTCCGTCAGCTCGTCGGTGAGCCAGAAGGTGACGAGGGAATTTTGAATTCTGGAATCTGAATTCTGAATTACTTGCGGAAACTCGTAGCGGAACCCGAGGCCATCGTCGTAGAGGCGGAATCGGACAATCATCACTGTGGGTTTGTCGACGCGCTTGCCCTCATGGTCGAGGTAGGAATCCTGCTCCAGGGTTACCGACAGTTCGTTGTAGCGGTTTCGGATGCTGGCTTCCTCGCCCCACACGGGCCGCCACACCTCGTCGAAGGTGTTGCGCCGCACATGGCCGACCTTGAACCGCGAGGCGAGGTCGCTCTTGCGCCATTCGAGCGTGAAGCCCATCTTCGATGGAAGCACCACGGCTTTTCCGTCGCGATAAAGGCTATAACATGGCATGCCGTCGCGCAACTCGAAGCGGAGTTCGAGTCGGCCGTCCGGGCTTCGGAGAGACTCGGTAGCCATTGCGGACAAGGAAAACAGACAACATAGCAAAAAAACAACTCTCTTCATTGTCGGATGTTTTTTTTATTTTGAATAAAGAGCCACAAGGGTCTCGTATTTCTCCTGTTTGCCGCTGGCGACCTTCGGCTCACCGACCTTCTTGCCATACTCATACACCTGCTCGAAGGAGAGGCGCCCCTCCTCGAAGTCTTTGCCGATGCCGCTGTCGAACGAGGCGTAGCGAGCCTTTTTCATAGCAGGCAGCTCGCTGTGTTCCAGGATGTCGGCAGCACCGAGCAGGCCACGGGCCATCGCGTCCATGCCACTGATATGGGCGATGAAGATATCATCGGGGTCGGTCGAGTTGCGGCGCAGCTTGGCGTCGAAGTTGGTGCCGCCCGTGGTGAAGCCTCCGCCACGGAGTATCTCCAGCCAAGCCTGCGTCAGTTCGTAGTTGTCGATGGGGAACTGGTCGGTATCCCAGCCGTTCTGGCTGTCGCCACGGTTGGCGTCGATGCTGCCCAGCAGGCCGGCATCGACGGCACAGGCCAACTCATGCTCGAAGGTGTGGCCCGCCAGAGTAGCGTGGTTCACCTCGATATTGACCTTGAAATCCTTGTCCAGTCCATTGGCACGTAGGAATCCGATGACCGTCTCGGTATCGACATCGTACTGGTGCTTCATAGGCTCCATAGGCTTGGGCTCGATGAGGAAGGTGCCCTTGAAGCCGTGGGCGCGGCCATAGTCGCGGGCTGCACGCAGCATGGTGGCCAGATGTTCCTTCTCGCGGCGCTGGTCGGTATTGAGCAAGCTCATATAGCCCTCGCGTCCACCCCAGAAGACGTAGTTCTCGCCACCAAGTTTGATGGTAGCGTCGATGGCGTTCTTGATCTGCACCACCGCACGAGCCACCACATCGAAGTCGGGATTGGTGGCGGCACCATTCATATAACGCTTGTGGCCAAAGACATTGGCAGTGCCCCACAGGCAATGGATATCGGGATACTGACGCATCTTCTCCAGCGCATAGTCGGTGATGATGCGCATGCGGTCCTCGTATTCCTCGACTGTGGCCCCCTCCTCAACGAGGTCGACATCGTGGAAGCAGAAATAGTGGATACCGAGCTTGTCCATCAGTTCGAAGCCGGCGTCCATCTTGTCTTTGGCACGCTGGATGGGGCATTCGGCGCGATCCCATTCGTAGCTGCGCGTCTGTCCGCCGAATGGGTCGCCGCTGGCCTGGCCCAGCGAGTGCCACCATGCCATTGCGAAGCGCAACCAGTCTTTCATCCGCCTGCCCATCACCATACGCTCGGGTTCGTAGTAGTGGAAGGCCATCACGTTCTTCGACTCCGTCCCTTCGAAGGGAATCTTGCCGATTTGGGGAAAGTATTCTTTTGTCATATCTTCTGTGTGTTTATTTGTTCCAGTATTGTTTTCCAATGGTTATAAGCCTCGCGGTAGCGATTGTCGGCCGCAGGTTCCACCGTCGTCAGGCGGTTCAACCCTGGGAAGGCATCGCCAGTTGAAGCGTATATGCCGGCACCGATACCGGCACCACGGGCGGCACCAATGCTGCCGTCGGTGTCATAGAGTTCGATGGCTGCACCGCTGACCGATGCCAACGTCTGCCTGAAAAGCGGCGAGAGAAACATATTTGCCCGCCCGGCATGGATGGCAGTAATATGTCCCATTGATTCCATTCCGTAGCACATGGCGAACGCGACGCCTTCCTGCGCGGCGCGCATCAGATGCGCTCTGTTATGGCGGTTGAAGTCGATGCCATGAAGCGAGCATCCAGGATTACTTCCCAGAAGCACCCGTTCGGCGCCATTGCCAAACGGTATGACGCTTACCCCATCGCTCCCGATGGGCACTGTGGCCGCGAGGCTGTTCATTTCGTCATACGACACTACACCAAGCGTGCGGCGCAACCACGCATTCATTATTCCACATCCGCTCACACAGTGCATCACCCCAAGTGTGTGATTCACATGCAGGAAGGTATTGACTCGCGGATTGGCCACAGCCTTGTCGGCCACGCCATACACCACTCCCGACGTACCCGCGGTGGAAGCCACCTCGCCCGGCATGAGGACCGCCAGCGAGAGGGCATTGTTGGGCTGGTCGCCGGCCCGATAGGTTACGGGTGTGCCTACGCATAGTCCCAATTCGCCTGCTGCAGCTTCCGACACGAAGCCCTGTTCTCCGAAGGTGGGCACCAATGCCGGAATCAGGCTCTCGTCGAATCCGAAATGATTCATCACGTCGACGGCCACCGTCCCCGTGGTGAAATCATAGAGCATCATCTCGCTCAAGCCGCACTCGGTGGTGGCAGGAGTGGATGTTAGCTGCAGGGCAAGCCAGTCACCCGGCAGCATGATATATCGTATCTTGCCGAACAGCTCAGGTTCGTTCTCCTTGACCCACGCCAGTTTCGAGGCTGTAAAGTTGGCCGGAGAATTGAGCAGACGACCGAGGCAATAGTCTCCACCCAATGCGTCGTAAGCCTGCCGGCCATACGGCACACCGCGCGAATCGCACCAGATGATGGCATCGCGCAAGGGTTTCAGGTCATTATCGAGACAAACGAGTCCGTGCATCTGATAGCTTATGCCGATGGCCGCAACGTCGGCTGCATCGGCCCCGGCCGCCGCCATTGCACGTCGCAAGGCTGTCTTGAAGTAGAGCCACCAATCATCGGGACTTTGTTCGGCCCATCCTGGCTGCAACGATTTGATAGCTGACTCGCTGTCGGGATACGATGCAGATGAGGCGCAGCGGCCGGTGTCTGTTTCGACCAGCGCCACTTTCACGCTGCTGCTTCCGAGGTCGATGCCTAAAAGATACTTCATTTCTTGTCTCCTTTTTTCCACAAGCGGGTCATGTCCTCGAGCGTTTTGCCTTTGGTTTCAGGCACCAGGCGCCATACAAACACGGCGGCCACCAGGCACATCACTCCGTAGAGGCCGTAGGTGAACCAGTGGCCGAAATCGTCACCTTGCACAAGATGCATGTTGAACATCGGCACGAACGTTGAACTGACAACGAAATTGAATATCCACTGGGCGGCAACGGCAATGGCGACAGCGGTACCGCGTATGGTGTTGGGGAATATCTCGGATATGAGCACCCAACAGACAGGCCCCCACGAGAACATGAACGAAGCCGAGTAAAGCATGATAGAAATCATTGTGACCAACTGCAACCCTTCGGCTCCGAAGGTCAACGCCACTCCTAAGGCTCCGACTGCCATTCCCAACGAACCACTTATCAGAAGCGGCTTGCGTCCCCATCGCTCGACAGTAAGTATGGCCACCACCGTGAAGGCGATGTTCACCAAACCCATCATAACGGTGTTGAACATAGGGTTGGTCATCCCCATATCTCCGAAAATGCGCGGTGCATAGTATAGCACCGCATTGATACCCACCACCTGCTGGAAGACACTGAGCATCACTCCAATAAACACCACCAGCCAACCATAGGCGAAGAGGCGTTCACGACGCTCGTGCGCAGTGGCCTTGATATCATCCAATATGGTTTTGGCACACTCCGGCCCGCCGATTTTCGAAAGCACCGCAAGGGCCTTCCCGTCGCGACCGTTCATCGCCAGCCAGCGCGGCGATTCAGGCACCAGACATATCAGCACCGTGAACAGCGCCGCAGGAACTGCTTCGGAACCGAACATATAGCGCCATCCTGTTTCGATGGTCCAAGTATCGCTTCCGGGCGCCACCCGGTTCACCCCCTGCCCTATCTGTTCGATGACCGGGTTGGTGTGGCTGCCGAGAATAAGGAAGTTCACAAAATAGACCACCAGCTGCCCGAAGATGATGGCAAACTGGTTCCAACTCACCAGTTGGCCTCGCCGTTCGGCGGGGGACACCTCGCCAATATACATCGGGCACACGGCGCTGGCCAACCCCACGCCCATGCCGCCCACCACGCGGTAGAAGTTGAACATCCAGAGCAATCCGAGCGTCGCCTCGCCGCGATGGAAAAAGAGGAATTCGGGATTCATAGACCCCAGGGCAGACACGAAGAAGAGAACGCCAGCCAAAACCAGCGTGCGTTTGCGCCCCAAATGGACGGCCGCCAGACCGCTTAGCAGGGCTCCGACAACACAACCGACCAGCGCACTGCTGCAGGTCAGTCCGTGCATAAAGTCGGTATATTGGAAGTCGGTGGCGCCGAGGAAGAAAGCCTGCAGGCCTTTCTCGGCACCACTTATGACGGCAGTATCGTAGCCGAATAGCAGGCCTCCGAGCACCGCTGCCGACACTATGCCGTAGAGATAGAGTTTACTACCATTGCGAGTGTTATCCATTGTATGTGTTTTCTTATCCATTTATCGCTTAAATATCCCGAACACGGCGGCGCCGCTGCCGGTCATCGAGGCATAGAGGGCTCCGCGGCGGTACATATCATCTTTCAACGCAGCAATTGCCGGATGGGCTGCGAAGACCGACTCCTCGAAGTCGTTCACTATCAAGTCGCGCCACTCTTCGACGGGTCTCGTCACAGCTTCCCTGAGGTCGACCCTCGGCCCTTCCTTGAGGTGCAGGCCCGAGTAGGCCTCCTTGGTCGACACATGCTCACCTTCCGGAATCTCGACGGCGACGCGGTAGTCGCCGATGTCGAGACCGACAGGCTCTAGCCGGTCGCCGATGCCAGTGGCATAGGCCGGACGGTTCTGCACAAAGAAAGCGCAGTCGGCACCGATACGCGATGCGTAGCATTCCAGCCGGCTGTCGTCGAGGCCAAGCGCGAACATCTCGTTGAGCATCCTGAGCGTGAAGGCGGCATCGCTGCTGCCACCACCCAGACCGGCGCCGAAGGGGATTCTCTTCGTCAGCCTTATCTCCACCGGCGGAATCCCATGTTCGTCGTGCATCATCTGCCAGGCACGGAGGCAGATATTGTCGGCCGGCGCATTGTCGAGCACCAGTCCGGTCTGCACCATTCTCACCTCGGCGGCGGGTTCCACCTCCAGTTCGTCGGTCATATCGGCGACCGGAAGGAATATCGTGGCCAGATCGTGATAGCCGTCCGCGCGGCGGCCGAGCACATGCAGGCCCAGGTTAATCTTGCAGTTCGGATGGGTTGTCAGCTTCATTTGTACTCTCATTGGTGGCCTTCTGCCGGTCGCCAAGTCCGTCATAGGCCCGTATTATGTCCGTCACCAGCCGGTGGCGAATCACGTCGCTGTTGTCAAGTTCGATAATCTCGATTCCTTTTACATCCTTCAGAATCCTGACGGCCTGCAGCAGACCGCTCTGCTGGTGCCGCGGAAGGTCGACCTGCGTCAGGTCGCCGGTGATGACGAACTTGGCGTTCCTTCCCATGCGGGTGAGGAACATCTTGAGTTGGGCCGAAGTGGCGTTCTGCGCCTCGTCGAGGATGACGAAGGCGTTGTCGAGCGTGCGGCCGCGCATGAAGGCCAGCGGGGCGATCTCGATGGTGTTGTCTTCCCAGTAGGACAGCAGCTTCTGCTGCGGGATCATGTCGCGCAAGGCGTCATACAGGGGCTGCAGGTAGGGGTCGAGCTTGTCGCGCAGGTCGCCCGGCAGGAAGCCGAGGTTCTCGCCTGCCTCGACGGCGGGACGCGTCAGGATGATGCGGCGCACCTCCTTGTTCTTCAGCGCCCGCACAGCCATCGCGACGGCGGTATAAGTCTTACCCGTACCGGCTGGACCTATAGCGAACACCATGTCGTGCTCGTAGACCGAGCGCACCAGCCGCTGCTGGTTGGGCGTGCGGGCCTTGATCAGGAGGCCGTTGCGTCCATGCACCAGCACCTCGTCGCTCACCTCCGCCTCGGGGCTTGCGCCTCCGTTCTCCATAATGCCCATCACCGCATTCTCGGTCAGGCGGCCGAACTTGTCGTAGTAGGTCATCATCGCCTGGAACTTCCCTTCGAACCACGCAATCTCCTCTTCAGGACCGACGGCCTTAAGCATCTCGCCGCGCACTATCAGCTTCAGCTTCGGGAACAGCAGCCTCACAAATTCCAGCATCTTGTCGTTCGCACCCCAGAAGCGCGAATAATCCAGCTCCTCGAGCGAAAAAATCTTCTCTGTGGTTTGTTCGTTCATCATTTTGTATGTCTCGCATTCTTCAGATCGCAAGTGCAGTTGGCGCACCGGCCCGTCCGTGGGTCGGCATTGGCGCACGGACGGCGGAACTCCTTCTCCCTGTGCAGCAGCATCTTCAACCCGAGACCCGCCATCATCAGCGCAACCGCCGCAACCGCCACTATCAACACTGTCAACACTGTTTTCATCACAATATTATTATAATTGATTCTGGATGCAAAGATACGAATTTATCACCATCCGGCAAAATAAATTTTCATCAACTCATTCTCCGGAATGGCAACAAAAAGAAAGAGCACTGATGTTCAGCGCTCTTTTGCTCCCCCTGAAGGTACTGGGGGTTAGTTTTTCTCATGGTTCCCGATGGCTCCAATTTGTTACGAATTTTCTGTTTCTGAACTCT
>ONYC01000175.1 GCA_900321975.1 uncultured Bacteroidales bacterium | reverse complement strand
TTTATCCACCACCCTGGGCTGGTCGGTGATGCGGTGGACGTGGATGTCGGGGGTGATGGTGGCTTCGTATTCCTTGATGATGTTTTCAACCTTGGTGCCGAAATCCACCACGTTGTTGCCGGGTCTCATCTCTAGCGAGAGCATTACGCAGCGGTTGCCCTGCACCGAAGTGTCGCTGTACTTGATGTGGGGTTTCGACTCCTCGTATCGCGGGTCGACGGTGGCCACGTCGCGCAGGCGCAGCACCTGTCCGGTTTCGGGGTCGGAGAAGATGACCATCTCGCTAAGATCATATACATTATCGAAGGGTATGGCAACATGCACAAGGGCGCTTCCCTCGCTGTTGCTCACCTTGCCCGAGATGGTCCTGAAGCCGTGGGCTGCCAGTTCGGCCGATACTATGGAGGGCGAGATGGCATATTGTGTAAGCTTCATCGGATCCATGTGCACCGCAATCTCCTCTTTTTGAGTACCCACCACGCTGATGCGTCCCATCTCGGGAATGGCGCGCAGACGGGCCGAAAGCTGTTTTGCTACGGCTTCCAGTTCTCGCGGCGAACGCTCGGCACTCTCTATGGCCAACAGCAGCGACGACGCGTTGCCGAAATCGTCTATGACCGCCGTCGTCACCACGCCTTGCGGCAGGTTAGTCAGGCGATAGAAGGCTAAACCCTCACGGATGCGCGACCATGTGATTTTGGGGTCGACGTCGGAATGCACCAGCGTCACGAAGACATACAGCATGCCATTCTGGCTGTATGAGTATGTGCTGTTTTTATCTACATCGGTGAAGGTGAACAGATACTCCTCCACCTTGCCGGCAACCTGCTCCTCTATCTCCTCGGCGGTGGCGCCGGGGTAAACCACGGCCACCACCCCCTGCATGACCTTTACGTCGGGAAATTCGTTCTTGTTCAGGTGCGGCAGTGCGTAGATTCCTGTCAGAATCGATATCAGCACCGCGAAGGCGAGGATGGGGAAACTCCGCATCGCACCCTCTATCATGTTTCTTCTCCGGGCCATAACCTATCTTGTTTTCACCTTTGCACCGGAATAGAGCTTCTGCTGGCCTTCCACGACCACCGTGTCGCCGGCGTCGAGTCCCGACTTGACGACCACGCCGTTCCGCACAAAGTCGCCCACCTCAATCCAGCGATGTTCCACCTTGCCGTTTTTCACCACCCACACCACGGTGCCCTCTGGCATCGTCTGAACACACCCACTGGGCACTACTATGCCTCCTTGGTCGTTCAGCTTCATGTGCACCTTGGCCACCATGTCGGGCAACAGGTTCTTCACATTGCCCGACACAATCGAGGCGTACACTTTATAGGTATGCCCCAGCGGATTGGCGCTGAGGCTCTTGTCGCTGACACGCAAAGTCAGTTTTTCTTTCCCTATCGAAGAGACTTCGGCTGAGGCCTCGTCGCCCACCCTGATGAGCGATATCTCCTGCTCGGGAACGGAGAACTGTACCCGCAAACGTCGCATATCCAGCAGACGGGCGAAGGGCTCGCCTGGGTGCATCTCCTGACCCACCAAAGGAGAGCCACACGACACTACTCCGCTGAACGGTGCACGGAGGGAACACTCTTCCATGTGTTTGCGTGCACTCACTTCTGTCTGACGGGCTTTCTCCAGGTTTGTTTCCATCTCCACCCATTTCACCTCGCTCAGGCCACCTTCACGATGCACTGCCTCCAGACGGCGGTGGGCATCCTCTGCCTGACGCAGGGTGGCCAGCGCAGTGGCATGTATGCTGGTGGCCGAAGTAGCATCCACCTCGGCCAAGAGCTGTCCTTTGACAACATAGTCGCCATTCTTCACAGCTACTTTTGTCAATGTTCCTCCCAATGGGAACGAGAGGTTCACCTCTTGTTCCGACCCAATGTCGCCCACATAGTTGCGTTCCGTGGGCATACTGCCGTCACCTACCGTCAGCGTCTCGACCAATAAGGTGTCGTTCCAGCCGGACGACACGTTGCTGTTCCGGCCGCATGAGAGTAGCATCAGCGTTATTGTTCCAGTAAAAATAAGTAATCTGTATCGTTTCATCATTTTAGAATGTGAGTAGTTTATATTCCAAATGAATGCAAGCAGTGAAAAAAGATTTACGGATTATGCTTTAGGCGGAGCAGCAGCGGCAGGTGGTCGCTCAAGCCGCCCTCGTAGCGTGGACCGAGGTTGGTGCGTTTGGGACGCACACCAGGTTTGCCGTTCTCGTCGGTCAGCAGGTGGTCGAATTTCATCAGTTTCAGTTTCTTTACCTCCCAACTTTCGCCGGCCAGCAGGAAGATATGGTCGATATAACGCCATTGTCCTTGGTATTTGTGGCTGCCCCAGTCGTTGGGAAGTCGGCGGGTGAGCAGGCGTATGCCTTCGGGGGTTACGGTGTCGTTGCCGAATCCCATGCCGACGCTGAGGGCCTCCTCGGCGCTGGTTGCGTTCATGTCGCCCATGGCGATGACGGCGGCGTCGGGATGCTTGGCCTTTAGGTCGAGCATCAGCTGGCGTAGGGTGCGTGCAATCTCCAGCCGGCGGGCATCGGCTTCGTCGCCACCGCGTTTCGAGGGCCAGTGGTTGACCAGCAGGCACACGCTGTCGCCATCGGCGGTAACGCCTTCGACCACCAGTATGTCGCGGGTGAAGAAGCCTTCGGCGCTGTCGCTCACCCTCACGGGACGCGAGTCGATGACGGTGAAGCGGTCGGCGCGGTAGATAAGGGCGCAGTCGATACCGCGGCGGTCGGGCGAATCGTAGTGCACATAGCGGTAGGGCACCTTCGCCAGAGGTGTCCCCTGGCAGAGTTCGCGCAGCACATATTTGTTCTCCACCTCGGCAAGGCCCATCACGTCGGGCATGTCCATCATGACGATGGTTTTGTAGATGCCGCGAATCTTGGAGTAGAACTTGCCGCGCGTCCAATGCAGATCGCCCCCTGGGGTGTATTCCTCGTCGTTGGTGTGCGGGTCGTCGCGGGTGTCAAAGAGGTTCTCCACATTCCACCATGCGGCGGTGAATGTGGAGAACTCTTGCGATTGCGACGGAATGGATACCATCATCATCAGTATGACGGCCAGCCGTCTCACTCGGCGGCGGGTGTTTCTTCGGCTACTGCTTCGACGGCTACGGTGTCGGCGGGCAGGCTGTCGGCGACTATGCTGTCCACGACGGCTTCGGCCGCAGGCTCCTCAACGGGTTTGGGCTGCCACACCCAGCGGTGCTGAGTCAGGCGGAAGACGAGCAGGAAGGCTACGGCCAGCACGGCAATCCAGATGAGGCATTGCTTCCACCAGGCCATCTTTTTGTCGGCGAAGGGGTCTTTGGCCACCACTTTCGGATATTTTGCCATCGAGGTGAGGGTCTTGCCGAAGGTGGTGTTCACCTTCACGTCGCTGTTGATGGCCCATCCGTTGGCATTGAGCACTGGACCCAGGTTACGCTTGCGCAGTTTGAGCCAGGCGAGCAGCATCGACGGGCCGCTTATAAGGATGATGACGGCGGCCACAAGCAGGATAACATTGTACCATTTGGCCACCACAAAGCTGCCCAGCATGCCCAATGCGGCGCCTATGGCACCGAAGGCCAAGCCGATGGCGGCGAAGATACCGGCGAACTTGGCTATGTCGAACGGGGCGGCTGGTTTCTTTTCGGCGGCGGCGCCCTCCTCGGGTTTGGCGGTGAGGTTGGTGCTGGCGGTATCGGCTTTCGAGGTCATGTTCTCGAACTGCTTGCCCTCTTTCTCCTGGGCGCTCTTGGTGATCTTGTCGCTCACCCAATTGCCGAACTTGCGGTATGGGCTCCAGAAGGCCTGCCGCACCGATATGGGGTTGTCGACTATCTTGGTGATGGTGGCGTCCCAATCCTGACCCTGACGGTCATAGAAGATGGCGTTCTTGCCTTCGTGAAGGCCGCCGATCTCGCCGTCGGTGAGGGCTGCCACGATGTCCATCTGGGCTCCGCCCTTGCTCACGCAATGGCAATAGATGAGGTACATTCCGCTCTTGCCGGCGGTGGCGGTACTCTTGCCCATATCGCTCACTTTGACGCAAAGGTCGCAGCAGCGCTGGTCGATATAGAGTTTGCCGGCTTGGAAGACGGCCAGCTTGGTGTCGTCGCGACGGTAGAAGTCTTTGAATACAACATAGTTGTGCAGCAGTCGGAAGTAGTCGCGGCAGTAGCGCAGCAGGCGCTCCACCGGCTCGATGGCAGCGGCGTGCTCGGCCACTTGGGCGGCGATGGTCTCGTTCATGGCGGCCTCGCCGGCAGTCTTCCAGGCGGTATAGGCGTCGATCTTGGCCACGATGTCGTTCCATTCCTGCTCGCTCATCTCGTTCTTGTCGTTCAGTTCGGTGATGGCGGCTTTAAGTTCGGCTATGGCGGCCTGCCAGGCGGGGTTGATGCCGTCGGTAAGCGGCAGCAGGGCCTCTTTGGTGGGGCGGGCCAGGGGGTAGGACGATATCTTGTCCACCTCCTCGCTGAGGTTGCCTGCGCTGATGGCGGCTATGCCTTCCACCTGCACGTCGAGCACCGGTTTGGCGTCGGCGTCGAACTGGACCAGCTTGCAGCGCATGAACCAGTCGGCCACTTTGGCGCGCACGGCGGCGACGGCGGTTTCGGCGGCATCGCTGCCGTCGCCGTAGGGCGGGGTGTAGGGCTCCGACTCATCGGCGGTATATTCGGCTTTGCATTTCTCTTCATAGATGGCCATATACTCGTTCACGTCGGCCAGCGAGATGGCCTCTTTGTTCAGGCCCAGCTTGCCGAGGATCATGCGGGCGGCCTCGAGCACTTTCATGCCCTCTTCGGTGTTGTTGCAGATGGCTCCGAACTCGATGTTGTCGTTGCCTTCGAGCAGGTAGTCCATATCCAGCAGCACGTTGCGCAGCCATTGCGAGGCGGCCACCACCTCGTGGACGCGTATCTTGCCGTCCTTGTCGGCATCGAGCAGCGCGAGGGTTTTCTCGTCGAACTCAAGTCCTTTCACCGGGCAGCTGAGCACTGTCCACAGTTTCTGGTCCAGTTCGTCGAGGTGGGCGATATCCTTTCCGGTCTCGATATTGACGCGCGTTACGCCGCCAACGGTGCTGAACTTCCATTCGTAACCATCTTTGGTAATGAGATTTGTGATATTTGCCATAGTTGAATTTTTTTTATTTATGATACATCTAACGCGAAATCGACCTTTTTATTGTCCCGAAGAGCAAGATTATTTCAACCCGTTGTGCACCAGTCTTCTATGTCAGTTCTTCGATAGTTCTTCGATAGTTCTTCGATAGTATTTCGATTCGAATCGAAGAACAATCGAAGAACGATCGAAGAACGATCGAAG
>ONYC01000176.1 GCA_900321975.1 uncultured Bacteroidales bacterium | reverse complement strand
GCACAATGCTCGCGGTCCCTTCGACCAAGCAAACGCTGGATATCAGCCACCTGGCGGCAGGAAACTATGCCGTCCGCCTCACCACCCTGCATGGCACCGCTGTCCGCAGGCTGCAGGTGAAATGATGGTTTAGTGCACTCACTATGCCAAGCATAGGCATCGTGTGTGAATGAAGTGAACTAAACCGTAGCTCATAAACCGCTTGTTGAAAAAAAAGTTTGCATAGATGGATTAATGTTTGTAATTTTGCAGTCGGAATTTAAAATATATTAATCTTAAAATAACACCACAAAATGAACAACAGCATTTACATGTTCCCGAAGCCGGAAAACGAGCCTGTGAAAGGCTACGCCCCCGGAAGTCCTGAAAGAGCGGAAATCCGCAAAGCCCTCGACGAGCTCTATGCAAAAGTTACCGAGATTCCTGCCATTATCGGTGGCAAGGAGGTTAAAACCAAGAATATGGGCGAGGTTGTGATGCCGACCGAGAACCACCATGTGCTGGCCCGCTACCACAAGGTGGGCGAAAAAGAGGTGAAGGCCGCCATCTCCGCTGCCATGAAGGCCCGTCAGGAATGGGCCGAGACCCCGTGGATCGACCGCGCCAGCGTGATGCTCAAGATCGCCACCCTGATCAGCGGCAAGTACCGTTATCTGATCAATGCCGCCACCATGCTCGGCCAGGGCAAGACCACCATGCAGGCCGAAATCGACTCGGCATGCGAGTTGGTCGACTTCCTGCGCTACAATGCCTTCTACGCAAGCCAGATCTACAGCGACCAGCCCTGCTCGGACAAAGGTACGCTGAACTATGTCACCTACCGCGCAATGGAGGGCTTCGTGTTCGCCATCACGCCGTTCAACTTCACCTCGATTGCCTCGAACCTCTGCCTCAGCCATGTGCTGATGGGAAATGTCTGCATCTGGAAACCTTCGACCACCGCCCTGCTGTCGAACTACATCCTGATGAAGATCTACAAGGAGGCCGGCCTGCCCGACGGCGTGGTCAACTTCCTGCCCGGCAGCGGTGCCCTTATCGGCAAGGTGGCTTTCGCCGACGAGAATCTTGCCGGCGTCCACTTCACCGGCTCAACCGCCACCTTCAAGGGCTTCTGGAAGGCTATCGGCCAGAATATCGACATCTACAAGTCGTATCCCAAGATTGTGGGCGAAACGGGCGGCAAGGACTTCATCATGGTCCACAAGAGCGCCGATCCCGACCAGGTGGCTACCGCCATCGTGCGTGGTGCCTTCGAGTTCCAGGGCCAGAAATGCTCGGCCGCCAGCCGCGCCTATGTCCCCGCTTCGATGTGGCCCAAGGTGGAGAAAATCATCGGCCGTATGCTGAAGGAAATCAAGATGGGCGACGTCCGCGACTTCTCCGCATTCGTCAATGCCGTTATCGACGAGGCTTCGTTCGACAACTGCAAGCGCTATATCGACCACGCAAAGAAGAGCCGCGATGCCGAGATAGTGTTCGGCGGCAAGTGCGACAAGAAGAAGGGCTGGTTTGTCGAGCCCACCGTCATCCGCGCCAAGAAGCCCGACTACAAGTCGATGTGCGAGGAGATCTTCGGACCCATCATCACCATCTACGTCTACGAAGACAAGGACTACGAGAAGACCTGCCAGCTGTGCGACACCACTTCGCCCTATGCCCTCACCGGCGCCATCTTCGCCACCGATCGCAAGGCCCTGCGCACCGGCTATGAACTCCTCCGCAATGCAGCCGGCAACATCTACTTCAACGACAAGCCCACCGGTGCCGTTGTCGGCCAGCAGCCCTTCGGCGGTGCTCGTGCCAGCGGTACCAACGACAAGGCAGGTTCCTACCTCAACCTCCTCCGCTGGGTCAGCCCGCAGGCCATCAAGGAGACCTTCGACCCCGCCCGCGACTACAAGTATCCCTTTATCAGCAGCGCAAAATAATTTGTAAAGTAAAAAAACAAACTATCAATACTACCATGAAGAAAAAAATAATGTTCTTTGCAGCGGCCCTGATGCTCGTCAGCGGTGCTTTCGCACAGCTCACTACCAGCCGTCAGCTGACTGCAAAAGAGTTGCACAAAATGCATCTCACCAGCACCAAATCAGCCAAGGTGGCCGGCAACCCCATCTGGAACGACACGATGAGCTACTGCGGCGACGCCGAGTACTACTCCGGTGTCGGCGTAGGTAACGACAGCAGCAATATGTACTGGGGCATCAAGCTTGAGGCCGCCGCCCTGGTGGGCCGCAACACCATCGAAGCCGTCGAGTTCTTCGTGCCCGACGCCGACAACGGCATCGGCACCTACACGATGACCATCCGCGAAGGCTCCCCCACGGCCACCCCGCGTCTGACCCAAACCGTCACCACCACCGCGGCCGACACCCTTTCGTGGTACACCATCACCCTGACAACCCCTATGACCATCACTCAGGACAGCGACCTCTACATCTGCTTCCACAACACTGGTCTCGCCTACCCTGCCGCCTCGGTCTCCGGCAACACCTACGACAACGGTAAATGGGCTTCGCTCGACGGCATCAACTGGGATCTGGTGAGCAATCTCGGTGTGGATTGCACCTGGATGATCCGCGCCATCAGCGACACCTATATCGAACTTCCTCCGGTGGTTAACATCGAGGGTCCCGCCACTGTGCGCATGAACGACACGGTGGTCTTCACAGCCATCAGCCCAAATGCCGACAGCTACTCGTGGAACGTAAGCGCCGACTACACCTATGAGAGCGGCAACACCCTCACCGTCATGTGGGCCACCGCTGGCAATGTAATCGTCGAAGTTGATGCCACCAACACCACCGGCACCACCACCGCCACCCACAGCGTCAACGTGGTTGACTGCGACATTGCCATCAACGAGTTCCCCTTCGTCGAGAATTTCGAGGCTCCCATCCCCTGCTGGACAATGATCAGCAACGATCCCGCCAACGACGAAGAATTCGGCCTCACCGGCGAAGAGTCGTTCAGCGGCCTCCAGAGCTTCGGCTTCAGCAGCTATGCCAGCGCTACCAATGGCGACTACAACCAGTTCCTCATCTCCCCCGAGATTGAACTGCCCGACAGCGGCGAATATATGGTTGCCTTCATGTATTATGCCTACACCTCAGGCGATGCCTTCCGTGTGATGGCTTCGACCACCACCAACGACACCGCCGCCTTCACCACCCTTGTGGACATGCCCAATGTCGCTATTGCCGATACCTGGAACGAGGCTCGCGTGTCGCTGCCCGAAGGCACCAAATACATCTGCATCAACTACTATGGCGACTACGCCTACTACCTCTGGATCGACAGCCTTACCATCACCACCCTCAGCGCACCCGACCTGGCCCTCAGAGGCAACACTTCGATCGGCACCGGCATGGAGGCCACCTACACCGCCCTCAGCACCTTGGCAAGCACTTTCGCATGGAGCGTTGACGGCGTTGCCCAGAGCGAAACCGGCGCTGTGCTGACCTACACCTTCACCACCCCCGGCACCCATACCATCGAAGTGAGCGCCACCAACTCGGTTGGTACCGCCACCGAAAGCATGGATGTAACCGTGTACAACTGCGACGGCACCACCCTTCCCTACACTCCCGACTTCAGCGAAGGTCTGAAATGCTGGTCGAGCCGTAGCGACCGCGACCAGGATATGGGCTGGTTCGCCAGCGTTGACATGTTCGAGGACGAGCCTCTCGGTCAGGTGCTCTCGATGTCGGGCAACCTCATCTGGGGTATGTTCTACATGGAGGCCGATATCGACAACTGGCTCACCAGCCCCTCGATCGAAATGCCCGCTGAAGGCAGCTTCGACCTCACATGGAAGGTGATGACCTATGCAGCCGAATACCCCACCGAGCACTATGCCGCCTATGTCATTGCCGAGGACGGCACCGAAACGATGATTTACGAGGAGACCCTGGGTTCGTGGAGCACCTCCTTCTCCCAGCGCGTCGCCACCATCCCCTCGAACATCACCGGCAACTTCAGAGTGGCCTTCCGTCACTGGGACAGCGAGGGTGGCTATGTCCTTATCCTCGACGAAATCCAGATTGTCGCTGCCGGTACTGTTACCGGAATCGAAAATGCCGACGAAGCCAAAGTGTCCGTCTCGCCCAACCCCGTGAGCGAAATGCTCAGCATTCAGGCCGAAGGTATCCAGAAGGTCGAACTGATGGATATGGCCGGACGCACCGTTATGACCAGCGCCCAGAACCGTCTGAACCTCGGCCAGCTGGCTGCCGGAATGTATATGGTCCGCGTAACCACTGCCGAAGGCATATTCACCGAAAAGATTGTCAAGAAATAATCCTTGACAATCAACAAGAGAGAGGCCGGTACATCATTGATGTGCCGGCCTCTCTTTTTAATAGTCAAATGAATTTCAATTCATCACGTGTTTCATCACTTGGTTATAGCCGTTGTATGAACGGGTGGTGCCGTCGGTGAAATGGAATGTGACGTTGGTAGTGCGCATATACTTTATCTTGCCCTTGTCGTCCCAGAAAAGCTCGTCGAAAAGGTAAGGCGCCGGCGAACCCGGGCGGATGGGACCCATACAACGCACAGTGCGTACCGAGCGATGGAACTTGTCTTCCTGGACACGTCCACGGTCATTATAGGGAGCAACTGTGATTTCTATCTTTGTGATGGTTTTTTGAAAGCAGTTGTAGAAGTTATATTCCAGGCCGAACATATAGTCGCTATGGGCTGGCTTGATATTCATAAGGAATATCTCGTTACGGTTCATCCTTTCTTTGGCACGTTCCACTTCAGCACGGCTTTGTTCGCTGGCGGCAGCAATAGAATCGTTCTGGAGGGCTGTGACAAGACTGTCGGCCTGCCGGCCTGCCCAGCGTCCGATACCGGCCAGCGAGTCGATCTGCCGTTGGAGGCTGTCGGCGCGGGCAGCCTCACGCTGCCTGCGTTCACGGTCCCGTCGGTCGCCCTCAAGCCATTGGCTGTAGGTGTTGAATGCGCCCCATTTCGCCAGTCGCTCCATCGCACGGAGCGTAAGGCTCTGAGGAGTTCCGGTATTGGTCACCACAGTGAAACAAACAGGCCAATCTTCCGAGGGCTGGAATGCATAACCTTTCCAGATAAGTGGACTGTAGTTTCCGTAGCGGTGGTCGTTGGTGTCGACCTCCAGAAAGGTCGTAACCTGAGTCATATCGATAAAAGTCCACGACGACCAGTTTTCGTAGCGTGAACTCCAATAACTGTGCGATACCATATAGGGCAGCAGCTCTTCGGCCAAAGCCATAGGAATACGGAAATCGGCATCCGCATTTTGGAAACGTATCATGCGGCGCCCAAACGAACGATAAGGTCCCGAGATGTGGTACGACACATTGAAGTCGGCTTTTCCGTCACTGGCTTTCAACACTTCGATCCTTAGGCTGTCGGGCGGGAGTATCAGGTAGGCGTCGTCGCGGCAAGCATCTTCAATGGTGGCAAAATTCCAAGGCTGTTGACAGTTGGCGTTGTACGACAGAGTGAGCAGGACAAACAGAATGAAGAATAGTATCTTTTTCATTGCTTGGTAGTTTATTAGTGAGCCTCGAGCCAGTTGTTTCCGACACCCATACCGACTTCGATATCAATACCATCAAGGGGTAAGGCGGTTTTCATATGGTACTCGACCATTTGTCGAACTTCCTCTTCCTCGGGGCGGTAGAGGTCGAACACCAGTTCGTCGTGAACCTGAAGGATCATTCTGGTACGCAGGTTACGCTTGACGATATCGTTGTGGATTCTCACCATTGCCAATTTTATCATATCGGCCGAGGTGCCTTGTATGGGCATATTGACGGCGTTGCGTTCGGCAAACGAACGGGCGGCTGCGTTGCGCGAGTTGATGTCGGGCAAATAACGACGGCGTCCCATAAGGGTCTGTGCATAGCCATTGTGGCGTGCCGTTTCACGGCAACGTTCGATAAAGGCTGCTATGTCAGGATATTGGGCAAAATATTCATCAATAAGTGCGGCGGCCTCCTTGCGGGGTATGGAGAGCTGCTCGGAAAGCCCAAAGGCCGATATACCATATACGATACCAAAGTTCACACTTTTGGCATTGCGGCGTTGCTCTTTCGACACTTCTCCTATAGGGAGGTGGTAGATTTTTGCAGCAGTGGATGCGTGGATGTCCTCGCCACCGGCAAAGGCGGCCAGCATATGCCGGTCGGCCGCCAGCGAGGCAATGATTCGCAGCTCGATCTGGGAATAATCTGCCGCCAATATAAGGTGGTCGGCATCGGCCGGAACGAAAGCGCGGCGTATCTCACGTCCCCGCTCGGTACGGATGGGGATATTCTGAAGGTTGGGATTCGACGACGAGAGCCGTCCTGTGGCCGTAACCGTCTGATTGTAGACAGTGTGCAGCCTTCCGCTCACCGGACTTATCAGTTTCGGGAATGAGTCGAGGTAGGTGCCCACCAGTTTGGCGAGCGAACGATATTCAAGGATTAGAGGTATGATGGGATGGCGGTCGGCAAGCTTCTGGAGAACGTCCTCGGCGGTAGAATACTGTTTTGTGGCAGTCCGCGGCGGCTTGTCGGTTACTATTAATTTTTCATAAAGAACTTCGCCGAGCTGGCGAGGAGAGCCGATATTGAATTGTGTTCCCGCCAAGTCATAAATCTTTTGCTCAACAGAATGCATCTCGTCGGTCAGCTGCGAAGAATATGCCTTCAAGGCATCGGTATCAATCTTCACCCCTTCACGTTCCATCGACAGAAGCACATCCACCAGCGGCAACTCAATATCATTGTAAAGCCCGGTAAGCCCGGCATCTTGCATTTTGGCGGCCAATAGCGGATATAGTTGCCAGAGTACCGATGCCTGTTCCTCTGGTGAGGAAGGCTCGAAGCCCAGGTTCTGCGAACAGATGAATTCCAACGTGTGCCTCATCTCGGCATCAAGAAGGTAGTGTACCAACTGAATATCGACGATATGTCCTTTGGGGCATTCTCTATTCATTCCCAACTCGGCGAGGAAATATTTCAGGTTCTTGAGATCGTGGCAGAGCTTGGTGGTTGAGGTATCGGTCAAGAGGGTTTCGAACAGCTGGCAGTCAATATCGCCGACCTTCGAGCTCCACACATTGTCGGCATCAGAAGCCACGGAAACTATGGGGCCGCTGACCATTACTGCCACATCTCTTCCCTGCAAGGAACGCAGCACTTCGGTGGTAAGTGGTTGTGCGGCAGTATGGCTTGGAACTGGTGATGTGGGAGCGTCGAACATGGAAAGTTGACTGGTCGCCTCCTGGGGTTCTTTTTTGACTTCTTCGGACTTTGTTCCGTTCCAGTGCATTGCGGCCGAAGGGTCGGAAACGGAGAGGTCGGTGAATATACGACGAGCCAATTGACGGAATTCCAATTCGTCGCATATCTCACGGAGAACAGGATAGTCGGGTTCGGTGAAACGGAGTGATTTCTCGTCGAAATCAATCGGGGCGTCGAGGCGTATAGTGGCCAGCTGCTTGGAGAAGATGGCATCTTGACTGTGCTCGCGGATATTCTCCCTTAGTTTGTCGTTCTTTATCTCGTCGACACGGGCTACCATCTCTTCAATGGAGCCGAACTGTTCGATGAGTTTCTTGGCGGTCTTCTCTCCTACTCCACGTATACCTGGAATATTGTCAATGGCGTCGCCCCAGAGGCCCAGAAGGTCAATTACTTGGCGGCAGTCGCTCACCCCGAAACGTTCGCACACTTCGCCAACACCCATCACCGAATCCGGGGTACGTCCTCGACCATAGCGGTACATGTGTACCCGTTCGGTAACCAACTGGGCGAAGTCCTTGTCGGGCGTAACCATCAGCACTTCGTCGAAGCCTGCCTTCTCGGCATTGTGGCTTACCGTGCCTATTACATCGTCGGCTTCGAACCCCTCGCAAACAAGCCTTGGGATACGGAAAGCGTCGATAATCCGGCATATCCATGGGAGGTTGCTTTCTATCTCCTCGGGCATCGGGTCGCGATGGGCTTTGTAGTCGGGATACATTTTGTGGCGGAAGGTGGGCGCAGGAAGGTCGAATGCCACCGCAATATGTGTAGGGCGCTGCGAGCGAAGCAGATCATAAAGCGACATCGTGAATCCCAACGCCGCCGAGGTGTTGAACCCCTTGCTATTGATTCTCGGATTGGCGTTCATGGCATAGTAGCCTCGATACACGGCCGCCATACCGTCAATCAGTACCAGCTTTTTCATCTGCAACCCCTATTTCAGCGGATTTGCTGTAAGTTCGTCGTATTCACGCCGGTTGCGAAGTATGTTGCAGGCAAGATATACGGCCGAGCGGAACGACTGTTCCGAAGCCTTGTCATGACCTGCAATATCGTAGCCTGTGCCGTGGGCTGGAGATGTGCGGACATAAGGAAGGCCGGCTGTATAGTTCACGCCCTCGGTGAACGACATCAGCTTGAACGGAATGAGGCCTTGGTCGTGATACAGAGCCAGCACACCATCGAATTTGTTAAACTCGGAGCTGCCGAAAAAGCCATCGCTCGGGAACGGGCCATAGGCAAGCACTCCCCGCCCCTGAAGTTCGTCGATTACCGGACGTATCACCTTTTGGTCGAAATCGCCGATCACACCGTTGTCGCCCGCATGGGGGTCGAGGGCAAGCACGGCAATCTTCGGGGTGGTGATGCCGAAATCCCGCTTCAGGCTTTGGTTGAGCAGGTTGAGTTTCTCGGCCAGCAGGTCGTGTGTCAATGCTGCAGGCACATCCTTGAGCGCGAGGTGGTTGGTGACAATGCCGATACGGATTCTGTCGCACACCATAAGCATAAGGCTCGACGAGCCAAACTGGTGTGAGAGATATTCGGTATGGCCTGGAAAATCGAAGTCCGGGGCCTGGATATTCCGTTTGTTGATCGGTGCCGTTA
Organism: uncultured Bacteroidales bacterium; assembly: GCA_900321975.1. Classification (GTDB taxonomy): domain Bacteria; phylum Bacteroidota; class Bacteroidia; order Bacteroidales; family P3; genus Colimorpha. The sequence continues at coordinate 9,270 of ONYC01000176.1, read as the reverse complement.
CCAACACATCCACCTTCCCTGCCTTCAAGTCTTCGCAAGCGCGGTTGAGGCTCTGGCGAGCCAGCGCACCTGCAACCTCGGTGCTTTTGCCGAGATCGATCTTTATTTCGTCCTGAGTAAGGTTTATTACATTGTGTTTCCCAGGTATGGCTTCCGAAGCGTCGCGAATGGCGTTGAACTGGATATCTTGCGGCACAGAGGCAAGCAGCTTCTTGTGATATGAAGCCACTTTCGTCGAGCCATAGAGAACCGGAGTGCAGAAATCGAACATCCGCATATCCGAGAAGGTTTTTATCATCACCTCGTAACCCACGCCGTTTATGTCGCCCTGGGTTATGGCAACGCGTATCTTACTGTCATCTTTTGTCATATAATCTAGTGTTTATCTTTGATTGATTGTTCTTTATTTTTTCATCATATCCTGCATCTGCAGGAAAGCGTAGAGCAGGCGGATACCATAGCCCGAGGCACCTTTGCAGTAATATTGCTGCGCCTTGCTGAAGTAGGCCACTCCGGCTATGTCGAGATGTATGAATGGGGAATCACCTGCAAAATGCGCAAGAAATTTGCCGGCGGTGATAGTACCGGCCTGCGGCGACGACGTACTGTTGCGCAGGTCGGCAAAACTGCTCTTTATCATCTCGTCGTATTCACGCCACATCGGGAACTCCACCAAACGCTCATACACCTGCTCACCCACCAGGCGCAGCAGTGTCATCGGCCGGTCGGCATTCTGCTGCATGGCGGCGATACCGAAGGTGGATATGGCACGGACGGCGGCACCGGTAAGGGTGGCGGCGGTAATTATCACGTTGGGGTTATAGTTTTTGGCGGCATAGGCGATGGCATCGGCCAATATCAGACGGCCTTCGGCATCGGTATTCACCACCTCGACGGTAGTGCCGTCGTACATGGTGATTATATCGTCGGGAGCATAGGCATTGGCCGAGGGTCGGTTGTCGGTCATCGGCAGCAGCGCCACAAGATGTACCGGCAGACGGTTGTCGGCGGCGGCGAAAAGCACCGACGCCATAGTTGCGGCTCCCGCCATGTCGCTTTTCATCTCGCTCATATAGTCGCCCGGCTTGATATTCAGTCCTCCGGTATCGAACATAATGCCCTTGCCGACCAGGCATATAGGTTGTTCCTTTGCCTGACGGCCCTTGGGTTTGTACTCCAGCACTACAAACCTCGGTTCGTCGACCGAGCCGCGGTTCACCGCCAGCAACCCACCCATGCGCAGGCTCTGTATCTGTTTGAGGTCCATAACCGTGCAGCTCACACCCTCCAGATCGGCGGCTATCGATGCCAGCTCCTCGGCAAACTGGGCGGCGTTCAGGTCCTGTACCGGAAGATTGACCCACTCGCGGCACCAAAAGATGCGGTTCCACAGCCGCTCCGACGCTTCCAGTTCGGCCGGTTTCAGGAAAAGGCTGTCGATGGTGAGGTTCTGCAGGTGGTGGGGAGTTTTCGAGATATAACGGTCGAAGCTGTAGTCGGCCAACGTCAGTCCTTCGACGAAGGCTGCCACCTCCTCGGGGAGCGTGCCTCCTGCGGTGATTGCGGCATCGGCATCCCCGTCGGCGGTAAGCATGCGCAGCACCTTGGCGGCAGTGCAGCGCAGGCGTTCCTGGCAGTCGGGAGCCTGTCGCTCGCTGTCGAACGACACGAAATAAAGATGATACGGCAGACGGTCGAACACCGCGACAAAATCGCGCTCGTGCTCACGGCGTTCGCGGACAACCTCGATTTCCTTGCGGCTCAACGGAAGTGTGCGGCCTGCGGCCTCGTCGCCATAGAGATATATAAGGTTTCCTTCGTAGGTTTTGGCATCGACAGGATTGAGAGTATGGTTCATTGTTGTTGATATTTATGGTTTATTGATGATTGATCATTATCACAATGCGGCCTGTGGAGGCTTGGTCGAGGGCTTCGGCGAAAAGGCGGCGGGTGGCATTGTCCATCCAAGCCATCGGCTCGTCGAGGATCATCACCGGTGCGTCGGAACCCAAGGCACGTTCAAGTGCAATACGCTGCCATTGCCCCATGCTGAGCTCGCTGCCACCGTCGAACACACGTCCGAGCAGCGTGCCGGCACCGTGCGGCAGACGGTCGACAAAGTCGGTAAGCGGCGTCCGCTTCACAGCCTTGCCGCGATTGCCGAAGCCAATATTCTCTTCGGCGGTGCATGCATAGCGTACAAAATCCTGGAACAGCACCGCCACACAGCCGCGCCACTGCTCAAGGTCGAACCTGCGGATATCGATACCGTTCACCAGCACCGTGCCCTGCTGCGGGTCATACAGGCGCAGCAGCAGCTTCACCAAGGTGGACTTGCCGTATCCGTTACGGCCCTCGATGCGGCATATCTCGCCGCGACGGGCGGTCAGGCTGTAGTGCTCCAGCACATCGCGGTCCATATCCGGATAGCGGAACGTGATATCGCGGAACTCGACACACTCTATCACCTCCGGCACCGGCACCGGTCTCTCAGGCGAAAGAACCGTGGGTTTGAGGTTCAGAAATTCGAACAGGTTGCTCACAAACAGGCGGTTGTCGTAAAGCGAGGCCACAGCTCCGACCAGCGACGACAGGTATCCCTGTCCACGCCTGAAAGCCTCGAAAAGCATCACAAACGAGCCTATGGTGATTGCGCCGGCGAACGCCTCCGAGGCCAGAAGCCACACGATGGCGAACATGGCGGCAATCTCGACCACAGCGCAAGCCACATCCAAAGCCCCGAGGCGGCGCGAAATTGCCAGCAATCGCGACGACAAGCGGTAACGGGCTTCCACAAAAAGCCGTCTGAACACGGGTGCAAGGCGGAACGCCCTCATCTCGGCGGCCGACTGGCGTGAGGTGAGCAGCGAACCATAGTAGGCCGTACGCCGGTAAAGCTGAGTGTTCGTACGCCGGAAATCATAGATACTGCGTGCCTTGTAAAGCCTCACCGCAAACGACGGCAGTACCGCCGCAACCATCACCGGCACCACCCACCACGACGCCGAAAGCAGCATCGTCATCACGCCGACGATGGAAATCAGCGCGCCGAACAGGGCCATAAAGCTATTCAGTATCTGCAACGGCCGCGACACCGACTCCTGTTGGGCGCGGTGGAAAATATCGTGATAGGCCGGCATATCGTAGGCCGAAAGGTCTACCTTCGCCGCCTGACGCTGGACCATATCGCTCATATAGTCGACAAGTCGCTGGGAGAGAACATCGTTGTTCACACCATTGAGGGCAGAAACCACCCGGTTCAGCAGCGACACCGCGCACATGCAGAGCAGCCACGGCACAAACGCCGCCGACGACGCCGTCCCCGAAACTCCGGCCTGGACGGTATCGACCAGCACCTTCAGAATATAGAGGTTCACCAACGGCAGCAGGCTCTGCAGGGCGACATACACCAGCCGCCGCCAGAACGAGCCGCTGTCGCAGCGGCGCACCATCATCAATGCCTGCCACAGTTGTTTCATACCATTGTTATTTTTTTCACCGCCTCCGAACCCAGTTCGTCGTTGATACGCTGCCGAAGGCTTTCCCTGCGCATAGTAAGCTCCTGCCGGAGGGCGGCCGAAAGTACCCTCAGCCGCAATGTGCCCTTGCTGAACGATATGCTGGTGGTGAGGCGGCTAATGAAATCGCCCACCAGCGCACGGTATACACGCTCCACCTGCATCTGCGAGGCGAACTCGTCGAGCTCATAACGGCGGAAAAACCGCTGCATATAAAAGTCCACCGTCCTATCTTCCTGCATCGGTCACCTTTCCTTTCTCGACATTGAAAATCCTGTGTTCCAGCTGTGGAAGCTGGTCGAATATAGCCTGCACGCGTCCAGGCTGGGTATCTGTGAGGAGCACCTGCCCAAAACGGTCGCTTCCTACCAGGGCGATCAACTGCCCCACACGCAGCATGTCCAGCTTGTCGAAGATATCGTCCAATAGCAGAATCGGGCGCCGTCCGGTGGCGGCAAGCAGATACTGGAACTGGGCCAACTTCAACGCCAACGCGAAACTCTTCTGCTGCCCTTGCGAGCCGAACCGCTTGACGGACATCTCCCCTTCTTCGTTCAGCAGGAACACAAGGTCGTCCTTGTGCGGGCCGCACGTGGTATGCAAGGCATAACGATCGGCCTGCCGGCTTTCGTCCAATTGGATGATCAGCGGCCGCTCGTCGCGCTGATAGGCAATGCTGCCCGGCTCGTCGGCACCGGCAATCCAATGGTAGTACTCCTGGAAATAGGGGACAAATTCCTCTACAAACCGTTTCCGTGCATCGTAGAGGTAATCTCCGTGGCGGCACAGCTGCTCGTCCCACACACCGACCATAGCCTCGTCCCAGAGGCGGTCGTCCCACATCTGCTTCAAAAGCCGGTTGCGCTGGTCGAGGGCTTTGGTGTATTGCATCAGGTGGTCGAGGTAGACATTGTCGGTCTGCGAAATAACGCCGTCGACAAACTTGCGGCGCATCTCGCTGCCGCCGGTGATCAGCAGGCTGTCCGACGGCGATATCATAACCAGCGGCAACTTGCCGATATGTTCGGCCAACGTCTTGTACACCTTCTTGTTCCACCGCATCTGCTTGTTCTGCCCGCGTTTCTGGACGCAACTCACAAGATCGTCGCCATAATGCCCATGGATGGCGAAGAAATCCTCGCCCATACGGATATTCTGACTGTCGACCGGATTAAAATAGCTCTTGCAGAACGAGAGATAGTAGGCAGCGTCGAGAAGGTTGGTCTTTCCGGCACCGTTGTTGCCGACAAAGCAATTCACATTGCCGCAAAGCTCGATATCGGCCTCCGCGTAGTTCTTGAAATTAGTCAGTATCAACCTGTCCAGCGTCATAGCACTTAACTTATAACTCTCAATCTTCCCGCCACTTCCTCCATCAACCATCGCGGTGTCGAGGTGGCGCCGCTTATGCCCACCGCCCTTGCACCGTCCACCCATTCGGGCTTCAATTGGTCGGCACCGGCGATAAGGTGGGTTGCGGGCTGCACTTTCCGGCAGTATTCATACAGGTAGTGTCCGTTGCTGCTGTTGGCTCCGGCCACAAAAATCAGCACATCGACACTCCGTGCAAACTCCTCGAGCTCACGGGCGCGGTTGGCCACACGGTTGCATACGGTGTCGTAGGCAACGAAGTCGGCCGGACCATGGGCTTCGATATTGGCGATGAGCGTGCGGTATTCGTCGCGGCTCTTGGTGGTTTGCGAATAGAGGCGGACGGGCTTGGTGAAGTCGATGGCTTCGATATCGTCGGGCGAGCTGACGATCACAGCCGTCCCTCCGGTTTGTCCGGTGAGGCCCACAACCTCGGCGTGGCCGGGCTTGCCGAAGATGACCACCTGTCCGCCCACAGCCTGCATCTCGTCGTATCCGCGACGGATACGCTGCTGGAGGGCCAGCACTATGGGGCATGTGGCGTCGATAAGCTCGATATTGCGTTCTTTGGCCGTGCGGTAGGTCTCCGGAGGTTCTCCGTGTGCACGGATGAGGACCCGGCAACCGCTGAGCTGCCCGAGCCGCCGGTGGTCGATCACCTCCAGCCCTTCGCTCTTCAGGCGCTCCACTTCGGCGCTGTTGTGCACAATGTCGCCAAGGCAGTAGAGCGCACCTTTGCGGCTCAGCTCCTCCTCGGCGGCACCGATGGCTTTCACCACCCCGAAGCAATATCCGGCATTATCGTCTATCCTTACCTCCATCAACTTCTGACTCTTATATACTCTTGACTCACTAGCTCATCGATTGGTTCACCTGGCTGGCCAGCTCGATAACCTCCTCGTACTCCTCGGGGGTGAGGTCGGCCGAGAAATAATACACCGGGTCGACCCGCTTGCCGTTGAGTATCACCTCGTAGTGCAGGTGCGAACCCGTCGAGAGGCCCGTGTTGCCCACGGTGCCGATCTGCTCGCCGCGCTTCACCTTCTGCCCCACCCTCACTTTGGCCGTCTGCATGTGGGCATAGAGGGTCTGGAAGCCGAATCCGTGGTCGACCATCACCACCACACCGTAGCCGCCGTAGCCCTGTGCGTTGCGGCCTGCAACGCGCACCACCCCGTCGCCTGTGGCGTAGATGGGGGTGCCCTGACGGGCGGTGATATCCATACCCGCATGGAGACGGTAGTGCTTCAATATCGGGTGGAACCTCATACCGAAACCACTCACCACCTTGGCCTGCTGCTTGGCCACCGGCATAATGGCCGGCATTGCGGCCATACGGTCGCCCTTCGTGCGGGCCATCTCGTAGAGCTCGTCGAGCGATTTCGACTCGACATAGATTCTCTTCGTGAGGTCGTCGACCTTCATCGACGTCTCCTTCAGCAGTCCTTCGTCGTCGATATCCTCGAGGTCGGCATAGCGTTCCACACCTCCGATACCGCTGCGGCGCTTCTCGTCGCCGATAGGTTCCGACTCGAAAATGGTGCGGTAGAGCACATTGTCGCGTTCCTCGAGGTCGGCAATCACCTTCTCGGCCCGCTCCACACGGTCGTTCAACCGGCGTGTCTGGCGCTTGTATTTGGCCAGCTCGCGCTGCATCGACCGCTCCTTGGGCGAATCCATAAACTGCAGCCCCACAAAGACAATCAGCACACCCAGCACCACGCCGAACAGCACATTGAAGCTTATCCGGCGCACACGGTCGCGGAGCGATACGAACACCTTCTCATACCTTAAGGTATGGGGGTTGAAGCGGTATGTATGTCGCTGAGGCTTGCTCACAGCAGTTCCTTAAGATTGTCGATCGTGCGGACAAATTCCACTATCGGACGCACATGGTTAAAGTAGAACGTCAGGTTCAGCTCGGGGATACGTATCATGCTGGCGGCATCGCCCAACTGGCTCGACACCTGGTCGATAGTCTCCTCAATGGCCAGTTCCTGGCTCACGATGGTCATATTCTTGATCGGCTTCACATCGAAATCCACCGAGCTGCGTGCCACGATGATGCTGTCGGGCAGGATGTAATACATAAGCCCGTCCGAGTCGCGCATCAGGGGCAGGTAGCTTTCCGAACGGATGAAATCGAAAATGCCGAGATCGAAGAACACCTGCAGGTACTCGCCTTTCTTCTTATCGTTTTGATGCCAAATACGGCGGCAGGAGGTAACCTTGACGAAAGCGTCAACCATCTTGTTGTATGCCTCCATCACTTCGGGCGAATAGTGGTTCTTGAGGTGGAACTCAACTGCCGACATATCATGACCCAGCTGGCTGAGTTTCGACTTGTAGTGGCTGATGACGCTCACCATGAACTTGTTGCTCTTGTGCCCCATCTTGTCCTTCACGCCGCGCACCACACGCTCGATTTTCTCGGCGTTGCGGCCGACAGAGAGGGCGTTGACATAGCAATCGAGGAGTTCGCGCTTCAGGCCACCCTCGGCCGAAGCCAGTGCCGTACGGGCCAGCTGATGCTCTTTGACATAGCTGGGCTCCTTGCCGAAAAGCATACGCCAGTAGTTCGGTTTCTCGAGGCGGGTATGTGTGCGGACGAATTTGTGGTAGCTGTGGCTCTCGCTTTCATGCTCGATAAAGCCGGTACCGGGGGTTCCGGTGCAGATATATCTGCGACCATAGTAGCGCATCTCGCCCGAATCGCGCACGCCGAAGTCGCTGTGGTAAAAGTGGTTCGACACACGGACGTAGAGTCCTTCGGTTACTTTTACCCGTTTGTATGGAAACAGTTTCATAACTTTTAATTCTTAACTCGTAACTCTTAACCGTGAATAGCTTCGCCGTGGGCACCCTCGAGGGCCTCCATGACGGCTTCGCTCATAGTGGGGTGCGGATGGATGGCTTCGGCCACCTTGCGGGCGGTGAGGCCGGCCTCGCGGGCCGCCACTATCTCGGCAATCATCTCGGTAACATTGTCGCCGCACATGTGGCATCCAAGAATCAGGTCGGTTTTGGCGTCGACCACCATCTTGACGAAACCGTCGGTGGCGCCGGCAGCAGTGGCTTTGCCGCTTGCCTTGAAGAAGAACTTGCCCACCTTCACCTCGTAGCCGGCGTCGACGGCCTTTTTCTCGGTGAGGCCCACGCTGGCCACTTCGGGGTGGGTGTAGGTGCAACCGGGGACATTGCTGTAGTTCACTTCCACGGCTTCGCCCTTCACGATATGCTCCACGCAGCAGATGGCTTCCTTCGAAGCCACATGCGCCAATGCGGGGCCGTGCACCACGTCGCCGATGGCATAGTAGCCTGGCAGGTTGGTGCAATACCAGTCGTCGACTTCAATCTTGCCGCGCTCGAACTTGATCCCGGTCTCTTCGAGGCCGAGGTTCTCGAGGTTCGTGACCACTCCGACTGCCGAAAGGACTACATCGACGTCGATGACCGTCTCGGTGTTTTTCTTGAGGTCCTTGACGGTAACGTGGCAGATATCGCCGTCGATATCCACTTTCTCCACCGAGCAGGAGGGCATCACCTTCATTCCCATCTTGCGGAACGAGCGGCTCATCTGTGCGGCCACCTCCTCGTCCTCGTTGGGCAGGATCTGCGGCATGAACTCGACCAGAGTCACCTGGGTTCCGATCGACTGGTAGAAATAGGCGAACTCGCTTCCGATGGCGCCGCTGCCGCAGACGAGCATCGACTTGGGCTGCTCGCGGAGGGTCATTGCCTCGCGGTAGCCGATGATATGGCGGCCGTCCTGCGGCATTGCCGGCATCACCTTCGAGCGGGCACCGGTGGCGATAATGATATGGTCGGCCTCATACTCCGTACCGTCGACATCGACGATATGGTTGGGGCGGACTTTGGCGGTTCCCATGATGACGTCGACATTGTTCTTCTTGAGCAGGAACTCGACGCCCTTGTTCATCGTCGAAGCAACGCCGCGCGAGCGGTCGACCATCGCGTTGAGGTCGGCCTCGACGCCTTCGGCCTTGATACCGTAGGCTTCGGCATGCTTGGCATAGTTATAGGCTTGGGCGCTCTTCATCAGGGCTTTAGTGGGGATGCAGCCCCAGTTGAGGCAGATGCCACCCAGATGCTCGCGTTCCACAACGGCGGTTTTCAGGCCCAGCTGGGCACCTTTGACGGCAGCCACATAGCCTCCCGGGCCGCTGCCGATGACGATAAGGTCGTATTTCATATCTTTGATTTTATTATTTTAATAATTAAACAGGGTGCAAAATTACACTTTTTTTCGGATATGGCAAAATCTTTTTTTCAACACCACCTCTGGAGAACCGTTTTTCAAAAGGCTTGCTGCGTCTGCATCAGCCCCTCATTTCTTCGATCGTTCTTCGATAGTTCTTCG
>ONYC01000178.1 GCA_900321975.1 uncultured Bacteroidales bacterium | reverse complement strand
CGGTGAGGGCGGTGAACTTGCCGAAGAAGTCCTGCTCCCAGTCGATGGTGCCATCCTCCTTGCGGGGCGGGTTCTCAGGGTCGAGGGTGGAAACATGGAACATCTCGCCTGCACCCTCGCAGTCGCTGGCGGTGATGAGCGGAGTGTGGAAGTAGAAGAAGCCGCGCTCGTGGAAGAAGGTGTGGATGGCCATTGCCATATTGTGGCGCAGGCGCATGACGGCGCCGAAGGTGTTGGTGCGCAGGCGCAGGTGGCCTATCTCGCGGAGGAACTCCATGCTGTGGCCCTTCTTCTGCAGGGGGTAGGTGTTGGGGTCGGCCTCGCCGTAGACGACGATGCTTTCGGCCTGCACTTCGACGGCCTGGCCGCTACCCTGACTTTCGACGAGCTTGCCCTCCACGCCGATGCAGGCGCCGGTGGTTATACGCTTGAGCTCTTCCTCGAACTTGGCGGGGTCGGCGACAACCTGTATGTTGTGGATGATACTACCGTCGTTGACGGCCAGGAAGGCGACGTTCTTGTTGCCGCGCTTGGTGCGGACCCATCCTTTGACGCATATTGTGGTGCCGATGAGGGCGCTCACGTCTTCTTTCAGTAGATACTTAATCTCGTAACGTTTCATTATGTTGTGTATTATTTGTTATCAATCAGTTTCTTCAGTTCCACGTCGGAGGCGAAGCGGAATACCATCTCTTCGTTTTTGCGGTTGCACACCATGATGGTGTCTTGGTTGACGGCAACGATATAACCGTCCAATCCCTCGAGAACAATAGTTTTGTTGTCATTCTGCGGCGTAACGATAAGGGTGTTGCGGGTGTTGTAGGTGAAGACGTTGCTGCTGAATATGGCGTTGCCGTTCGAGTCGTGCTTTGCAACGTTATAGAGCGAATCCCATGTCTCCACATCGCTCCATCCGAAGCTGGCCGTCATCACGTGCACGTTGCCGGCCTTCTCCATGATACCGTTATCGATACTAATTGCCTCGCATTGTGAATATACGCGTTCGAGTTCCTCCCAGGGTGTACTCAAGCCCAGCGAGAAGAAGCTCTCGGCGATGGCCGGAAGGTGCTCTTCGTAGGCTTTGCGCAGTGCCGACAGTTGCCACACGAAGATACCGGCGTTCCAGTAGAACTCGCCGCTGGCAATGAACTGGCGGGCCATCTCGAGGGGAGGTTTTTCGGTGAAGGTAACCACCTTGTGCAGGTTCAGAGCACGGGGCAGAGAGGGTTTCTCGTTGAATTGAATGTATCCGTAGCTTGTATCGGGGCGCAAAGGCTGGGCGCCGAGGGTGATGATCCACTCGCGCAGCGCCACCGTCTGCACCGCCTGCTGGATGTCGGCGATGAACTTGTCCTCGTGGAAGATGGCGTGGTCGGAAGGTGAGACAATCAATGTTGCCATCGGGTCGATCTGGCTTATGACTGCTGCGGCGTAGGCCACGCATGGGGCAGTGTTGCGACGCAGCGGTTCGCTGAGCACCTGATAGGGAAGAAGTCCCGGAACCTGCTCACGTACGCGGTCGGCATATTGTTCGCCGGTAACAATCACTATGTTCTGTCGCGGACATATCTTCTCGAAGCGGTGGAATGTGAGCTGAAGCATCGACTTGCCCACGCCGGTAACATCGATAAACTGCTTGGGGTTGTCGGTACGGCTTATGGGCCAGAAGCGGCTTCCCAGTCCTCCGGCCATGATGATGCACCAGGTATGTTTGTTGAGGGTCATACGCTCACCTCCCCTTTGATGTGAGGGTGTGGGTCGTAGCCTTCGAGGGAGAAGTCTTCGTATTGGAAACCGAAGATGTCTTTGACATCGGGGTTGATGTGCATGGTAGGCAGCGGCCGTGGGTCGCGGCTGAGCTGAAGATGTACCTGGTCGATATGGTTCTTGTAGATATGGGCGTCGCCAAAGGTATGCACAAAGTCGCCTGGCTCTAGGTCGCAGACTTGTGCCATCATCATGGTGAGAAGGGCGTAGCTAGCGATATTGAACGGAACACCTAGGAATATGTCGGCGCTGCGTTGGTAGAGCTGGCAGCTCAGTTTACCGTTGTCCACATAGAATTGGAAGAGGCAGTGGCATGGAGGCAGAGCCATATCCTGTATCTCGGCGGGGTTCCATGCGGTTACCATGAGGCGGCGGCTGAAGGGGTTCTGCTTTATTTCCTTGACGACGTTGGCTATCTGGTCGATACCGCCGCCGTTGCCATCGGGCCAGGAGCGCCATTGGCTGCCATAGACAGGTCCGAGGTCGCCATTCTCGTCGGCCCATTCATCCCAGATACTGACTTTATGCTCGTGAAGGTATCCGATGTTGGTTTCGCCACGGAGGAACCAGAGCAGCTCGTAGATTATCGAGCGTAGGTGCAGTTTCTTGGTGGTGAGCACGGGGAAACCGTCGCCAAGATGGAATCGCATCTGGTAGCCGAACACTCCGATAGTGCCTGTCCCTGTGCGGTCAAGCCGTTCGGTGCCGTGGTCGAGCACATATTGTAGAAGGTCAAGATATTGTTTCATATAAACTTAAATAATAACGCGCTCGTATCCTAAATGTTGTGTGAAAATAAAAAATAAATTTCCACATTATTATGTGGATGGGCATAAAGATAGAAAACCTCGGTCTAAGAACTTGCCACGCTGAGTGTTGCCACGCTTATGCGGATGTCGGGGACGATGCTCAAAGCATCGATGCATGCCAGGAGAGTGGCGCCTGTGGTAAGCACATCGTCGACAAGCAGTATGTGATGCCCCTGCAGTTTCTCGGGATGTCGGACGCGGAAGGCCCCTTCCACATTCGAGCTGCGGCCAGAAGCACTTGTGCGGCTCTGCTTGTGGGTGTAGCGATGGCGTGTAAGGTTGCCACAAACTATGGGTTTGTGCATCACTTCGGCCATCCCACGGCAAAGAAGTTCGCTTTGGTTATAGCCGCGGTGTAAACGACGTATCCAGTGCAACGGTACGGGTATTAGCATATCCACATCGTCAAACCGCCCGCTGCTAACAATATCCAGCCCCAGCTGTCGGCCCATTATCACACAAAGTTCGGTCTTTTGGTGGAACTTCATGGCGTGTACCAAATGCTGAACGGTGCTGCCTTTGCTGTAGTGCAGCATTGCTGTGGCATGCTCGATGTTGGCCGAACCAGCCAGCATCCGTTCGGTTGGATTGTCGTTGTAGGCAGAATAGCCTGTACGCGCAAGTTCTGCCAAACAGCCTATGCACACATAGCGCTCGCCAGCCATCAGCACCTTGCCGCAGCAGGCGCAGGTGGCAGGGAACAATGCATTGGCTATTGCTTGTAGGTGATACAGGGCAGAAAGGGTTTATTTGAGGAAAAGACAGCAGTCGCCATAACTCAGGAAGCGGAAGCCGTGATCCAGTGCAAACCGGTAGCAGTCGCGCCACCGCTCGCCTATAAATGCCGATACAAGCAGCAATAGAGTGCTTTTGGGTTGGTGGAAGTTGGTGACCATACCGTTAATGACCCGGTAGCGGTAGCCAGGGGCAATCATCAGTTGGGTCTCGCCGCTGAGGTGGCTCACTCCCTTCAGGTGCATCCATTGCAGAACATTATTGTATGCCTCGGCGAATCCAATGCCATGGTCGTCAAGTGTGTATGGATCCCATTGTGATATCGACATACTTTCGAGATCGGGCTTGTCGCAGAGTTTTACGCCGAACCAATAGAGAGATTCCAGTGTGCGGACTGAGGTGGTTCCTACGGCGACCAGAGGCTTTCCGGAGTGTTCGGCAAGGTGTTGCAGGTTCTCTTCGGTAACAAACACCTTTTCCACATGCATTTCATGCTCGCCGATAGTATCGGTGCTCACAGGCTTGAATGTCCCGGCTCCTACATGAAGTGTCAGGTATTCGGTACGGATGCCATTGGTCTTCAGGTTGTCCAGTACTGCAGGAGTGAAGTGGAGACCGGCAGTGGGTGCTGCCACCGACCCTTCGTAGTGGGCGTATACGGTCTGGTATCTGGTGGCGTCGCTCTCCTCGGCTTCACGCCCAAGATAGGGTGGCAGTGGTATCACACCGGCGGCTTCGATAACCTCGGCGAAACTCATGCCCCCTGTCCAGTTGAAATCAATTATCCAGGTGTTGCCGACAGCTTCCCGACGTGTGGCGGAAAGGACAAATTGATTGCCATCCACCGACCACTGACCGCATAATTTCCCTTCTTTCCACTTCTTGTTGTTGCCAACCATACAAACCCAAGAACATTGTTCGCGCTGTTCGAAAGCCTCGCTGACAGCCATGCGGTAAGGTTCGAGACAGAACACTTCGATCAGAGCACCTGTCTCCTTGCGGAACAGCAGGCGGGCATGGATTACTTTGGTGTCGTTGAACACCAGCAGTGAATCCTTCGGAAGAAGGGTTGGCAATTCGTTGAAACGATGTTCGCTGATATCAGCGCCACGCAGGCAAAGCATCTTCGACTGGTCTCGTTCGGCCAGCGGATAGCGAGCAATGCGTTCGTCGGGAAGAGGATAGTCGTAGTCGGCTATCTGGATGTGCTTCAGGTCGTCAAGCATTATGCCTGCGCTGGGTAAAGAGGGATAGGACAATATACCAAACGACGGAGAGCGCTATGCCGGGGATACCGAATAGTACCAGCAGGGCTGCAATGCCGAAAAGCAGCACATATTTAAGGCTGTTCTCTTTCCAACCGAAGCTTTCGAACTTCAGGCTCATAAGCGGCAGCTCCGATACCATAAGCACATCGGTAACAAGGCTCAGGCAGGCGAGGGCTATCAGCATACCATTGCCCAACAGCAGTGGACGGATATGCTCGATGGGAATTACTGCAACTTGTGCCCAGTCGGGGTGTATCACACAGAGACCCAGCGAAGCCCATATCAGTGCATTGCTTGGTACCGGCAGACCAAGGAACGAGTGTCCTTGGCGTTCGTCGAGGTTGAATTTGGCAAGACGGTAGGCGGCAAAGGCGGGCATCAGGAAGGCCATGAGAGCCCAGTAGCGCCACCCCTGGAAGCACATAAGGATGCGGAACAGTATGATGGCAGGAGCCACACCGCTGGTAACCACATCGGCCAGCGAGTCGAGCTCTTTGCCCATGGGCGACTGGACTTTCAGCAGCCGAGCGGCAAAACCGTCAAGGAAGTCGAACAATATACCGGCCAGCATAAGCACAGCAGCGCGATGCAGCCAGCCGAGGGATGCCATATATGCAGCTAACACTCCGCAGGTGAGGTTGCAGAGTGTCAGCAGGTTGGGGATCTGTTTCTTCATTTTACCAGAGTTTGATTATCAGCTTGAACTCTTCGTCGTCCCAGTACTCTTTGAACTCGGTGTCGACGGCGGCTTTCTTCTTGTATTCGTAGTTGTCGTCGATCGAAGCCTTGAGGTTCTTGAGGCAGTTGGTCTTGTCTCCCTGGCGGGCGTAGCACACTGCGCGCAGGTAGTTGACGTCGGCATTCTGGTCGAGGCAGCAGTCGAGGGTGCGGATAGCGGTACCGGCCTGGTCGTTCATCAGCTGGGCGAAGGCAAGATTGTAGGTGCAGGGATTGCCCTTCATGGCCTTCTGGGCCTCTTCATAGTTGCCTCGTTTGAGGTTGAGGATGGGGATATTGGCATCGGCATCGTTGCTGCCCTGACGTTTGGCCTCCTCGAAGTAGTATTTGGCCAGCGCATAGTCCTTCTGAGCCAGGCAGAGAAGGCCGGTGTTGTTCAGAATATCAGGGTTGTGAGGGTTGAGGTCGCGGGCAACGTTCAGATAGCGTTCGGCCTCATCGTAGTCCTCCAGGTAGAAGGCGATGGCACCGGCGTTGTTCCAGGCGGCCCACTCCTGCGGGTGGTTCTCGGTGGCCCACTTGTAGTATTTTAGCTTGGTGTCGTAGTTGTAGTTGATATAAGCAGCATACATCAGTTCGTCGAAGGTGAGTTTGGCGGGATTGAGCGATGCCTGCTTGGCCAGCTCGGCATCGGTCTTGCGGGCCTCGCTGTAATAGAGGGCTATCTGCGCACGGCGCAGGTTGGGGAAGATGTCGTCCTTCAACTCCGTGTATACTTCGGCCATATTGCGTATCATCTGCTCGCGCTTCACCAGGTTCTGCTGGGTCTCGACGATATTGATAATAGCATGCTTGTCCTGTATCTCGCTGGCCTCGACCATCACTACGAAGTGTACCCAATCCTCGCCCGATGCACGGGTGGTGATGATGAGTTTCTTCAACTGCTGGTACTTGTAGTAGGCCACATCCTGGGGCTTTACTTTTGCGCGGCGAGCCATCACGTCGAGCACCTCGTCCAGAATCTTGTTCAGTTGGGCGGTGGCAACGTCGGCGCGGTTCTTCGACACACCCACGTTATTTGTTTCCTCGCCTTCGGGCGAAGCCCAGCCGGTGATGCTTATCTGCTTGGGCAGACCCTGCTCGAGCATGACGCGCTTGAGGTGCTGCAGCGAACCTTGGGCGTCGAACTTCTGGTTCATCTGGAAGTTCCAGTCGAGGTCTGATGTTCCATTGAGGAAGTAGATGTCGGCGG
Source organism: uncultured Bacteroidales bacterium (assembly GCA_900321975.1). Classification (GTDB taxonomy): domain Bacteria; phylum Bacteroidota; class Bacteroidia; order Bacteroidales; family P3; genus Colimorpha. The sequence goes on along the minus strand of ONYC01000178.1, from coordinate 16,846 downwards.
TCTCCACGATACCCTGGCTCTTGTTGTAGTTGATGGGCGAGATTGAGATATTGCCCTTGATGTCGACCCACGACGAGGTGTTGTTCACACCGTCGGCAATCAGTACCGGACCGAACTCCACGCCCTTGTTGTCGCGCTTCACATCGTCGGCGAAGCGGGCGTCCTCGTTGGTGTTCTTGGCCTTGTATCCCACTGGGTTGAGCACCACGCGGCCGGTTTCCATGCCGGGCTTGAAGTCGAACATGTCGCTATAGGTGAAGCGGCCACCCTTGGCATAGTCGATCACGGTGCCGTCGCCGGCCACCTGCTCGCCCTTGAGGGTTATCGGCTCGAGGGGGATATTCCCGCCTTCCCAGGTGAACACTGGCTGCACAAACACTGCGCAGTTCTTCTTGAAGTATTTCTCCGGTATCTGGCCGGTGAACTTCACCACCACCTTGTCGTCCATTGTCTCGACGGGGTTGGGATTGGCTTGATAGCGCACTTTGTGGGCATTGGATTTCATTTTGGACAATCCGTTGCAACCGGTCAGCATCAGGGCCAGGAGGGCCATCAGGAAAAGATTTCTCTTCATTATCGTTATTTTACTTTTATTTTAATATATAGTCAATCAGTCCCTTGCATGGCATTTTATATGCTTGTGAGGGGCTTGATTCAATCTGCAAATATAGTTATTTTTTTACAATCTGCAAAAAAAACTTTATTCTCGCCCGTTCAGGACAATCTCTTTCCACGACAGAACGATGCCGCAGGGCAGAATTGGCAATTGTCATCCGAAGGTGTCGGGTTGAAAGACTCGTTGGGGTTGAGCAGTTCGCCGATGATATCGCCAAGCAGTTTCTCGAAATCATCAATCTTTGCGTTGGTCAGCTCCTTCTGCTTGTCCCATTTCGCCACGCGGACATCCGACCGAAGGAATCGTAAAGGATAGATGCCGGTGAGCAAGGTCTCGTCCGACGGGAACCGCCGGCGGTACATCAGGGCATAGCACATCAGCTGCATCCATTTGGCCGGCATAGACTTCTTTTGTTTCGAGAACGATATCTCATCGTCTTTCAGACGGCCGGTCTTGTAGTCGATTACTCGTAACTGCCCGTCGATGCGGTCTATACGGTCTACACGGCCACCGATTCTCACCTTGTGTCCGTCCTGTTCCCATAGTGTATAACTGTAATCCTCTTCTGCTGCCACAAGTTCCAGGGTGTGGCTTTCGGCAATATCGGCTTCGCGTTCCAGCAGACGGTTCAATTGTGTGAGGGCTACCGACCGCAGGAACATATTGCGTCCTTCGTTCAGTCGTCCGCCCGACATCAGTCGCTCCATCTCGCTGTCGAGCAGGCTTTCTACATTGTTGCGAGCCTCTTTCAGCGTAGCAGCGTCAATTTTCCGACCCACGAATGGTTCATAAATGGTTTTCAATACATTGTGTACGGCATCGCCGAGCTCTGAAGCATCGATGTCGTCCTCCACACTTTCCAGTTCTTTCAGGCCGAGCACGCTCATATAGTAGTATTTCAGCGGACATTCCACGTACTTGCTCAAAGCCGACGGCGAGAATCCTGTACGCTCCGAGATGCTGTAGAGCCTCTGCATCACCGAATCGTCCTTCAGCCCCGGTGTCGAGGTGTCGTTTTCGTTGTGGTGGAGTCCTCCGCCGGTGTCCACCACAAGGTCATTCACCGTTATGGTTTTCGGGAATCGTCGTGCAAGCTCGCTGCGTACCTGCTTCAAGAGCCGGCTCTCTTCTCCCTTGCCGGGAGTCTTTGCATCCGAACTGTATACGAGGTATACCTCCTCGGCCCGCTGAAGCAGGCGGTAGAAGTTGTATGCATACACGCTGTCTTTTTCCTCGTAGGTTGGCAGGTTGAAGGCGCGTTTCAACTCGTGTGGAATCAGGGTTGCCGCCGACCGGGCCGCCGGGAGCACCCCCTCGTTGGCCGAGAGCAGAATGATGCGTCGGAAGTCGAGGTTGCGGGTTTCGAGCATGCCCAGTATCTGGAGGCCCGAAAGTGGTTCGCCCAGGAAGGCAATCGTATGGCGCTTGGCTATACGCTGGTAGATTTTCTCCAGGGTGGCGATATTGTCCACGAAATGATATTCCTGTTGCAGGTTGTGCAGGTAGTCAAGCACTTCGGCGAGTGCTCCTGCGGCCTGCCGCTCGCGCGGATTGGCGGTGAGGGTCCCTTCTGTGGTGAGCATAGCCACCACCCGCTGCACCTGCTCCAGGCATCCTGCGGGCGTCAGGTCGTCGTCGGGGAACAGCGTCTGGATATCGAAATCGGGCAGTATCGCTGCCAGTTTCGCAGCCTTCACCCTCACAAGGTTTTCCTTTTCCAGGAATGTGGTTGCGGTATGGCGTGCTGCGGTCATCCCTGTCAGACGGCTGATATACCAGTCGGCCAGCACATCCACCGCGTCGGCGTGGTAGTAGCCGCGCTCGTTATGCCGCCGGTAGAGCGACAAGAGCTTCTGTACCAGCGAGTGAAGCTGGCTGTCGGCATAGGCATATCCCATTGTGACATTTACCCTGTAGTCTTTCTCCGCTGCCTCGGGCAACCCGTTGAGGGTGGGTATCAGCATGCTTTCGTCGGCCAGCACTATGGCAGTGCCTTCGGCGCCGCCGTCGAGCCAGTCGGGATGTCCGGCAAGCAACTGGCCTGCATACTTGCATTGCAGCACATTTTCCGGACATTCCACAATGGTGATTTTCTTCTCGCTGGTAGCGAAGAGTGACGGGCCGTAATGCCCCAGGTTGGCAAACTCCTGGCTGTGCTTGCGCAGGAAGTAGCCCGCCTCCTGGAGGGGGTCGTCATAGTAGTAGCTGTCGCCGTCGGTCATCAGGTGTCCCTTTCCGCGCCGCACAAGCTCGCCGATAATGGCCCTCTCGCATTCCGATATGGCGTTGAAACCCACAAAGTAGGTGGTCATAGGCCACTCCACGTCTGCAATCCCCTCGGCCACCTTGCGGTAGGCCATACCGCTATAGGCCTGGCCGCGTGCCACAAGGCGTTCCCGCAGGCGGGTGTAGTATTGGTAAAGCGAGCGGTAGAAATGCAGGTAGCGTTGCTGGAAGTCGCTCATCTGGGGGTCTTCGAGGTCCCATTCGCCCAGTTGTTTCAGTCCGTGGAGGTTCTGGAACAAATCTCGTGCGTCCACCATATATCGGTCAACCTCCGAGAAGTCGCTGAGCATCATCTCGCCGAACGAGATAAACTCCTCGAAGGTCTTGTATTTGCGCTCCTCGCCTTCCAGCTCGATATGAATCTGATAGAGTTCGAACAGCAGGAATTCGGGCTGGACCACCTTCAGGCCGCTGAGGCTTGCCACCATGTCGTCGATCACCATCGTCTGCGGAAGGAAGAAGGTGAGGCCCTCCTGGGCGGATATCTTCTTGAACTGCTGGCGCAGGAACAGCTCGGGACGGTGGTTGTTGAACACCACCATCACGCGGTCCATCGTGCTGGGATTCTCGTCCAGTATTTGGCGCGCTACTTTGAGGAGGAAAGGTTCCATTGTTGAGCTTCTGCTAATGTTTCGGGTTTGCCCACGTCGAGCCAGTCGGCCGCTTCGTGCATAAAGTATCCGATGCGGTAGGTCGCCGTGAGGCGTATATATTCGTCGATGATGGGGAAGGGATGGTCGGCTTTGGGAAGCAGCGTGAACAATTCGGGGCTCACCACGCTGATGCCGCTAAACGCCAGCCCTTCTTCACCTTCGGAGGCTCGTCGTACAAGGCGGCCGCTATTGTCGAATATCAGCGACCGTTTGTTATGCCTATGGCTGACGCAGAGGGTGGCCAGGTTGCCGTCGGATTCATGCTTTAGGGCGACTGCTCTGAGGTCTATCTTCGAAAGTACGTCCACATTATGTACCAACACCGTATCAACGCCGGAGAACAACGGTGCCGCCTTCCGCAATGCGCCGCCGGTATCGAGCAGCATTGCCCGCTCGTCGCTCACCTCCACCTCGCAGGGCCACTGCCGACTGTGCAGGTAGTCGATAACCATATCGCCGAAATGGTGCACGTTGACCACAATGTGCCTTATGCCCGCATCGGCCAGCCGGTGGATGCAGATATCGAGCAACGTGCGTCCGTCCACCTCCACAAGCGCTTTGGGCCTGTCGTTGGTCAACGGCCGCAACCGCGTCCCCAACCCTGCAGCAAGTATAAATCCTTCCATACCTATGGTAACGCGGACGCCACGCATTTATTGTCTCCCTGCTAGCGAATAACCGCAATCTTGCGGGCGGGATGCTTGCCGATACGGAGAATGTAGACTCCCGATGCCGGGACATCGAAGCGCATGGTAGCATAATTGTCGCGCCGGGTGACCAGCAGGCGGTCGCTACCCTTATAGGAGCCTCAGCTTTTGAAAAATCGGGACTGCCCGAAAGCGGTCCCGATTCCGTTAAAAACCAAAATCCGACACTATTTCACTACAAGTTTTCTCACTGCGTTGAACTTCTCGCCGGTAACGTGGATAAAGTAGGCTCCTTGTGCCATCTCGGTCACGTCGATAGTGCACTGGTTGCCGGTAACGGCGAATGATTGGACAGTCCGTCCGATCATATCGACCACTTCGACGCTGTACTCCTGTCCGTTCTCCAAGATGCTTACATTGACCATTCTCGACGCAGGGTTGGGCGAAACTATGAGTGCCGATGCATTGACTGTGGCGATGCCTGTTTCGGCCAGTGTTCTGAACGGCACACGTGCGGTGGGCGCGGAGTAGAGTGTCTCGGTGCACTTGTTGAGGATGAAGAGTTCGTAGTCGGTTTCAGTCTCAAGGCCTTCCATTATGTAGGAAGGATCCTCCTGAGGCAGCATGGCACTGTCGGCTTCGGAGATATAGAATCCCTGTTCGCCGTAGTAGAGTTTGTATCCCAGCGAGTTCTCCATCTGCTGCCACGATACCATTGCGCTGTGCGTCGTGGTTTGGCCGATACCGATGCTGACCTCGGGGATCGGCGGGCAGATGTCGGTCATAAACTCGAGTGTGTCGCTCCACGGTGCCTCCTCATTGTCCTCGCCGCATACGGCACGCACGCAGACGCGGTTGAGAATTTCGGGATAGAGCGAGTCGATGACGAAGACGGTGTCGGTGGTCAGGTAGAGACGGATGTCGCCTTGGACATTGACGTTGACCTCCCATTGCTCCTCATTTCCGGTGGGATGCCAGCTGACGGTAGCTGTTGTATAGGTGGTGGATACCAGAGTCAGGCTGTCAGGGGCAGAGCATGGTTGGGCTGGTATGACAATGGTAGTGTCTCCTATATTGGTAGTGTCTTCGAGGGTGGTTACAACCAATTCGCTCCATTCCGACGTACGGTCTCCGATTGGGCAGATGGTGCGCAGGCGTATATAGTAAACAGAGCTAGGCGCCAATTCATTGAAAGTTGCGTAATGTTGGTTTGTAAATAAGGTGATGGGGGTGCTGTAGTATTCATCATTGCTGATTTGAACTTCTGTACTGTCAGAATAGAGCCAGTATGCAGTGACTGAGTTGATGCCAACTACTGCATAGGAGGTGTCGGGGGATAAACATGGACAAGTGGGCATGAAAGTTACGATTCCATGGTCTGGCGTATTTGCGTTGGCGGTGTCGCTTCCCATTAAAGAACCGTCGCCATTATAGATGTTTGTAATGAAATACATATCGCTCCAGATAATGGCACTATTGCCTACTCCGCTCCAAACGATACGCACCGAATCTCCGCTACAAACGTAGACATCATTGTTAAATGTTATAGATCCTGAAGCATTGCTACTTACATCGGCAACAATATAATTGTTAGACCACACTTGTACATGATTGTTAAAGATCCAACCAGTGCCGTTAACATCGTTAAGAGTAACGCGAATTGGGCATGGCTCGTATTGGTTGCAGAGTGTTGAAGTGTCATAAGTGATGATGCTGGACGAGGTGCCGCTACAATTAGTGGCTACACCAAAAGAATAGCCATAGTTTGGATTAAGTCCAGTGAAGGTGTAATTATTTGCCGCAGAAACGCTATCAATCAACAGATTATCTAGATATATATAAAACAGGGTATCAGTAGTGTCGGCAGGAGTCCAACTGATGGCCACAAGATCAGTGGCGATGCTGTCGATAGCGATATTCTGTACGGGTGAGCATGTGGGGCAAGGATGGTCAAGAGTAAGGAAGGTGGTACCATGAGGGTATTGAGTGGCATCGTAATAATACGTTGTGCTGTCGGCCAGGGTTACATGGATTCCCATCCAGAACATCCATCCGCCAAAAGCACCATATTCACCGCCATCGACATTGAGTTTGATAGGGGCCATATCAGGGCATACCCATATGGTCTCATCATAACTGTTGGTTTCAACTTCAGTATTTCCAATTTTGCATAAGAAATTAGTGTCATCGTAGTAGACGTTGACGCCACAGCCCATCATAAGAGATATCAAGATAGGGCTGTTTGGATCGTAAAGTTCAATGTTGATGGGACATGGGTCGGGACCGCATGTGGTGGTGAACGGGAGTCCAGCTGTCCAGTTGCTGTAGTTGTAGACAGAACCGCAGAGGGAACGTACCCAAGTATAGTAAGTAGTAAGTACTTGCAGTGAGTCGATGGTGAATGTTGGGGAGCTAACGATTATTGAACGAGCAGAATCAACATTGTTGTAATTGGAGTATCGCACCTCGTAAAGCGTGGTTGGGTCGCCGTCAATAGTAAGTGTGGCGAAGTTGTGGCCTGCGGTGTCAAGTGTTATTCCAAAGGGGCGGATGCAGTTGGGTATTTCGTCTATAAGGATAGTAAAAATTCGGGCATATCTTCTTGCATTATAACGGAAGGCAATATATATAGTGTCTAGGGAATCCGGCACTGAAGATGTGTAGATGTCGAATTCTCGAGTTTGCTCAGAGTGAATGGAGTCAAGCACCACGAAACCGGACATGTCTGTGGGGTCGGTAATGTATCCTACCTCAAGATACCCCGCGTCGGCATCGGTATTGGCCAGTATTGTAATCATCATATTGTTGCTCTGTAGGCGGATATATGGAAGTGCAATAAAATTGGGGGATGCGCCGTTGCTACCAAGAAACTCAAGGTTACCACCGAATTCTCGGTTGTATATAAGAGGTCGAGAGTACAATGCGTCGGTTGAAAGCACGTTCCAACATTCTGGTATTGCCAGAGTTGGATAGCCGGAAGTGAAATCCAAATAGTAAGGGGCATCGTATCCAGTCGGGCACAAGGCCTCGGTGTAGCCAATGAAAAGCCAGTCTGAAGAGTCGCTGCATTCAGGCTGTACCCAGAAATAGTATATGGTTCGTGGGGTAAGGCCTATAAGGGTTAATGATGTGTCTTGACTGACAAAAACCGTTGCGGTATCAGAGTCTGTGTGACCGGGTAAACCAGGCCAAATGTAGTTTGTGCTATATAATACACGGTAATTCTGAGTTGTACTATTGTCGGGGTTCTGCCAACAGAGTGTTATGGTGTCGTTTCTTACAGTGATTGACGCCGATTCTGGCATATTGCATGATTGATCAACCAATCGGACATCTATTTCGTCGAATCTGGCAGAACCATAGCACCAAAGAGCGATGTTGAAAGTGTCTGATAAACTGCTTGTAGTGACATAGGTGTAGTGTGTGCGCAGATCGTTAGTGTAGTCGCTGGTGCTGTCCTGACGGACGGCGGCAAACTCAGTAAAGGTGGATGGGTCGGTTACATCGGTAATTATGCCGACGCGTACACTGTCGTTCTGCTGTCCGCCGACATACATAAACGATACCCGAAGGACTCCTGTCTCAGAACCAAGCGACAAGGCTGGCAATACTATTAAATCAGAAGTATTATCTGATACTAGCACATTGCCGAAAGTCTCGTAGTCGCCGGAGCGTGCAACACCGCAGGTGTTGGTAGAAGGGAGTGGCGCATGCCAGCAAAGGGGCATGGATCCATTGTCTAGGCAGTTGTTAAAGTCTTCGTGGTATGGTATAGGCGTCACTGCGCATTCGGTTGTGAACGACACAAATATACCTTGTCCGCCGATACCCGACGTACACAGCGGATAGATGAGATAATTGTAGGTGGTGCTGGGCTCCAAAGAGTTGAAGGTGTAGGTGTTTGTGTAACCGGTGTCGATATACCACATTTCATCAAAATCGTAGATAACGTAACCAATCGTCGAGGCTCCCATTGCAACGTTCATAACGGCAGAGTTCGTAGTGATGCTGTTTATAGAAATGCTGCTGGGAATCGGGCAACCTGTAGGAGAAAAAACTTGGATGTTGTCCAAGAACCAACTATCGGAAGAACCTGGGGCGGGACGGTACCTAAAAGCTATGCCATCCGCATAAGAAGGGGCACTGTCGTAGGAAATGTATTTTTCAACGCTGCAGTTAGACAAAAAAACGCTGTCGGTGCAACTGTAGGTCTCCATAGTGACAAAAGTATATGGATCCATACGGTCGAATAGATAACCCACATCTAAATAACCATTCAAAGTGGTATTACTTGGATGAGTGGTAAAACTCATTGCCAGAGTGTTGATCGGAGAACCGGGGAAAATAGGGACGTAGACAATGTTTTCCTCCACGGCCTCTAGTTCCAGCGCCACTGTGCCGGAACAATCAAAACTAGTGTGGTACGCATTCACGCCCGAGTAAAGAACGCCTGATTCCCTACCGGGAACGTTGGCTCCCAATTCATCAAATCGTTCGACAAAAACGGCTTGTGCCGTTGTCTTCATGGGCAACAAGAAGCTGCCAACAATGATTAGAAATTGTAATTTTTTCATGTTGTTTGAGATTGAATAAATTGAGCCTACTCTATTGTGCGGTTTTCGGCTTACCCGCTATTTGTTATCTAGAATCGATACATATTCTATACCGCCAAAGAAGAAATGGTGTTAATAGAATTTAAAGGATATAAATTATAGTGTTTAATTCTTCGGGGGCAAATATACGACGTATAACTGAAGATTCCAAATATTTTTTGCAAAAATTGCATGGGGGGGGTAAATGGTTGATATACAATACAATATGGTAATACACTTTTTTGTATTACCTTTCAAAAATGCCTCAAAAAAAGTACTTTTTTCCTTAAAATTTTAGCAAATTGTGCCGCCCCGTCCGCACGAAAAACGCCACCTATAGTATAACGGTCGGAAATAGTGTTACTTAGATGTATAATGTCCTGTGAATCACCTCTTCGTGTATAACCACACAAAAAGGTTCTTGCAATCGTGGCATTACTAGAGCGCAAACTCTTTTCCAAGTTTGTGAAAATCCCCTTACCCTGCGATTTTAAGGTTTATTATTGTTCAACACTTTTGCATCGCCATAAATTCATCGAGCGACAATACCTCCACTTTCGGATATGTGATTTGTTTCAGAATGTCATAATGGCGGTCGTTTGAGACAATATATCGGGCGCCTGCGGCTATGCTGCAGTCAACAAATTTGTTGTCGTCAGGGTCGGCTGTGATAAGATTGAATTTGAAGTAGGGTTGTATAAGTTCAACGAACGAACTGTTTAGTAGTGTTGAAACAACTAGCTCGGCAGTCTCTTCGTCAGTAAGCCGTTGAAGAATCTCGGTGTATTCTTCTAGGATTTCGTTCGACACACACAATTTATGCTCTCCCCGCTCAAACATACGCCACACTTCATGGTAACGGCTACGTGAGGGAACGATCTGTATCAGGCAGTTGGTGTCGAGAACAAGCCTCATTACAATTTGTGCAAATCCATTGTGTTGATTTCGTCCAGGCGTTTCTGATCCAGTACCCCGTTGTCCCAAAGGGTGTTCAGCTTATCGTCCATCCGCTTGGAATAGTGTTTGTACAACACATCGCACAACTCTTCAAGCGCACGTTGGCTGCGGTTTGCGGCAAACATCTGCAGAAGGTGAATCTGTACACTGTTGAATGTTGTAGTTGTTTCCATTGTAATATGTTTTTCGGGTGCAAAGATACAAACTTTTCCGGAGGTGGCCAAAAAAAGTTTTGGCTGTGAAGTGATTGTGGATTGGATGGGCGACGGACAGGATGGGGGATTAAGGTGCAGCAAATTGTTCTATAAAACTTGTCAAAAATGTGTCTTCTACTGCTCAACATTTACTCAAGTAACGGAATGTTAAAATCAGGGTAGTAGAAGAGTAAGAGAGGAGTAAGAGATGGTTTGTCTTAAACGTTGAGTATTAGTGGTTTGTGGAAATGTTAAAATTGACAAAAAAACAGGCCGCCGCAAGTTTTTTTGCGGCGGCCTTTCAGGGTGTATAATATATTGAAAATTAGAGGCGTTCGACGCGGAGAGTGGCGGTGCCGGCATCGGTGGTCAAGCGGAGCAGGTAGACACCCTGCGGGAGGTCGGAGAGGTCGATCCCGGCGGTTCGTTCGCGGCGTATCAGGAGGCGGCCCTGGAGGTCGTAGATTTCGGCCAGCGAAGCTTCGATGCTGAGGTTGAGCTGTCCGGCAGTGGGGACGGGATAGACCGTGGGCACGGCGCCATCGATGTCGTCGATGCCGCTATGGGGGCGGTCGAAGGTGAGGACGAGGGTGACGACGCTGTCGCAGCCCGCTGTGGTGGTGAGGGTGGCGGTGTAGGTGCCGCTCTCGGTGTAGGTGCCGCCCTGCCAATGGTAGTTGTTGGCCTGGGTGGTCACGCTGACGGTGTCGTAGGCACTGTGGTAAATATGCACGGTTACGGTCTGCGACGAGTCGCATCCGAAGACGGTGGTGTCGGTGTGGTTGTAGGTGAAGTCGTCGGTGTGGATGATGCCGTCCCAGAGGAGGCTGTCGCAGGCCGAGACGCTGCTGGTGCCGGTGTAGTTGGGATGGACGGTGTATTCGACGAGGGTGTTGCCGTCGACGACGGCGAAGTTGCCGACGGTGAGGCCGATGGTGTCGTTGCCGACAATATGGATATCACCCTGGCAGAGGTCGATCTGCGAGAAGGTCACGGTGTTGCTGGGCGAGGGGACGACGATGTTGTCGATCCAGGCGCAGTCGCTGCCGTTGCTCACGCTATAGTCTTTTGCATAGCGGAAGGTGAGGGTGTGGGTGCCGGCGCTGAGGGGGTAGGCGGCGCGGGTCCAGTCGACATCGCCCGAGGCGTCGAACTGCGATACGTTGTCGATCAGGAAGTGGAATTTATCGTAGTTGGCTTCGGACGAGACACGGTAGTAGAAACTCACGCTGTCGGCGGCCGCCACGTCGACGGTCAGCGATGTCTCGGAGGTCTGGCTGTGTCCTATGTAGATGGCCGAGCGCATGCAATGGGTACCTTCGACTGCTTGCGAGTCGATGATTGCCCATGGGTACTGTACGTTGGGCACCCAACCGGCGAGGTGGGTGGTGCCGCCCTCGAAGGTCTCGGTGAAGGGCTGCCCGATGAATACGGGCAGGTTTCCGGCGAGGGGGCCGTAGGTGTAACTGACGGGCACGGTGATGTTCATCGGCAAGGAGGCGTCGGCATGGAGGGTCAGGCTGACGGTGGTGTCGCTGGTCGGAGCCAGAGCAAAGGCGGCCGTGCTGGCCGGTGTGGCGGCGAGGAGCGATGTGGGGGCGCCGAAGGTCAATGCCTGCACCGAGCTTGGGGCGTGGCCGATGTTGCGCAGGGTGGCGGAAAGGGTAAGGTCGCCGCCTGGAAGCACGGCCGGTGTTGAGTTGCTGAATGATATGTCGAGCACCGGTGCGTAGAGGCGCACACGGAGGGTCCTGTCGGCATTCAGGGTGCCGCCGATCCACGAGGTGCTGGTGTTGATGTCGGCGTCGGTATTGTCGGCGGCATAGGGCGACACGCAGGCCCGGACGGAGGTGATTGTAGCGGTTGAACCGGAGGGAAGGCTGTCGAGGGTCGCCGTCGGGGTGGTGAAAGTGAGCATCGGATTGGGCGACGAGATATTGAGCACGATGTTGCGGGCGGTCTCGTTGCCCGGGTTCTCGACATGGATGACTAGAGGCACGGTGTCGCCGGCGTTGAGAGGATCGGAGTCGATGGCGGTTACCACGGGATAGGCTCCTCCGGGGGGTATGATGCCTACGGAGCGGAAGGTGGTGCGATACTGCTGGGCCGAGGCGGCGATAATATAGTCGCCTACCGGGAGGTTGGCAGGCAGCGAGAGGGTGGCGACGCCTGAGTTGTTGGCATAGGCGGCGGCGACGAGGTTGCCGGTAACGGTGTCGGTGAGTGCCACGTAGGCGTAGGGTACCGCGATGACGGACAGTGTGGCGGTGCCGTAAGGGAGCGCGGCGCTGGCGCTGATGGTCATCGTGTCGGCCTGGGTCATATAGGGCATCACCGACGGGTCGCCCATCAGGTGGTAGATCTCCCAGTAGTAGTGCTTCATGCTTGTGCCGGACGACGAGGCTTCGACAGCCATATTGCCCTGCATAAGCATCGAGCCCTGGGTGGTGCACCAGTTGGCGTAGCTCTCGCCGTGGGTGTGGAAGGTGCGGTCGTAGACGCCGAGGTTGCTGGAGTTGTAGGCCATCGACATATTGGGGCCGATGTTGCTGCGTATGCCTACTGCCCAGTAGAAGTCCTGGCTCCAGTAGGTGGAGTTGCTTCCGCCGATGTAGCCCACTGCGCCGCAGTAGTTGTCCTTGCGGAGAAGGGCCTCGCCGAAGCAAGTGCTCTCCTCGAATTTGTTGGTCAGGCAGCAGTTGCCTATCATCAGGCCGAACTTCTGGACGTTGGTCATCTGGGCCACATGGCTGTTGCCGAAGTTGGGCGTGCCCCAACCGGTGGAGCCGCCGTGGGCGGAATAGTTGATCAGGCCGGCGCCGAGGTTGTAGTACTGGCGCACCACGGCCGAGTTGCCCGATGCGCTGCTGCTGACGGTAACATTGGTCACGCCGGTGGGCACGATGGAGACGTCGTTCTTGAAGTAGTAGACGTTGGCGAAGCCGTGGGCACCGTTGACGTAGTTGATGATGGCATAATCCATAGCGGGATCGGCGTGAGTGTAGCCGAAATCGCCTGCCGAGCCTCCGTCGACACCGGCCACCATAACGGCGCGGTCGAGGAACGACGGGTCGGCAAATGTGTACTGCTCATACATGAGAGTCTTCTGCACCTGCGGTGTCAGCTGTGCAACCGTCTGGGCCGAGAAGCGGCCGTAGTGGCAGTCGGGGAGGTGGTCGCCTACGGTCCAGGTCATGTAGTAGAGGTCGGTAACATGGTCGGATGAAGGCGATGTAACCTGTGCGCTGAAGGCTGGCAGCTGGGCCACGTCGCCTACCAGCAGGACGTAGGTGGGTGCCGGCGAGGCGGTGGTGGCGTCGGTGTAGAGGCCGCGGAGATAGGTCTGTATTGAAGACGTGGTGTTGCCCACCGAAGGATTGTCGGTGTAGACGATATCGGTCATGAAGCCTTTGCGGCGTTTCCATTGCACAAAGTCGTCCAGATGGCCGCGGAACATACTGTTGGCCACGATAACGTAGCGCACGGGTGCCGTGGTGCGGACGGCTTTGGGGTAGAGGTCGTTGAGGGTTTGTGCACCGCTGTTGAAGGCGGGGGAGTGGTAGCGCTCGAACATTTCGAGGGTTGCCTCGGGGTCGGCTCCGCGGTAGCTGATGGTCAGCTTGGCTTTGCGGCAGATGATGAGTTTGTTCTGCACCGGATTGTAGCGTACGGGGGCGAACTGCAGGCGGGCCAGGCGGCGGTCGCGGGCGATGCCGATGGCCTCGACGGTGGCCGGGGTTTCACCGTAATATGCATCTTTCGAGTAGATCGAACGGTCGATTTCCATAGGGTGCCAGGCGGTATCGCTCTTGCTGCGCGGGCTTTGTGCGGGCATCACAAGGCTGCCGTCAAGCTGCAGGGTGTCGTATTCGTCATCGGTGATATCGATGTCGAAGCCTTTGCAGAGAGGCACTTCAATAAGGTGCGAGAAGAGGGGCAGCTGCGGTGCTCCCACACGCGACGATGGCTGGAGACCGTCGATGGCGAGGGTTTGGAAGTCGGTGCCTGCGGTTTGTATATCGCCCACGGTGATGGTGAGCTGCAGGCTCTGCCAGTTGTCGTTAGTTACGGTGCAGTCGGTCTGTGCTGCCGTGCTGGAAAAAAGTCCTGCCACAAGCAGGAGGATTGCTGAAAAGCGGTGCATTGGGTTTGATTAATTGACGTTTACAAGGGTCATTTCGTCCACCAGATGGCGTGCACCGGCGAACTTGTCGATAATAAAGAGGCAGTAGCGGATGTCGAGCGAGATATTGCGGCAGTAGTTGGGGTCGAACAGCAGGTCGCTCATTGTGCCCTCCCAGCAGCGGTCGAAGTTGATGCCTATCAGCTGGCCGTCGGCATTGAGCACGGGGCTGCCGCTGTTGCCGCCGGTGGTGTGGTTGGTGGCTATGAAGGCCACGGGCAGCTCGCCCTTGGCGTTGGCATACTGGCCGTAGTCTTTCTTCTGCCAGAGTTCCTTCAGCTTGGGTTCGACGCGATAGTCGTAGATGTCGGGGTTCTCCTTCTCCATGATGCCGTCGATGGTGCTGTAGGCGGTATAATAGGTGGCGTCCTTGGGCTCGAATCCCTCGACGTGGCCGTATGTTACGCGGAGTGTGAGGTTGGCGTCGGGGAAGAAATTGCTGTCGGGATACTGCTCCATCATGCCTTTGATATAGGTGCGCATAAGGCGCTGGATGTTGTCGTCGGCCTCGCTATACTGCTGGCGTTTCTTGTTGCTGTAGCAGTAGTTGTAGGCCTGGTTGAAGAGGTCTACGGCAGGGTCTTTGCTGATGGCGTCAATCATCTTGCCGCGTTTCATGCCGAGGAGTTTCTCAAGTTTCTTCGGGTCATTGAGGGCCGACTTGGCATAGACTTTGTGCAGGGTGGCCTCCACCTCGCCTGCAGTGCTGTGCTTGAGGTTCATATAGGGGGCGTAGCCGCGTTCCCACATGTAGAGGAAGGTCTCTACGAAGATAGCCTCGTCGACGGGCGAATGCTGGGCAAAGTCTTCGAAGTATTTCTCGCTGTCGCTGCGCATCTTGTCCACCAGACTTTCGTCGCCACGACGGGCGATGACCCACAGGCGGTGTGCACGGTTCATGAAGTCGCTGGCCATCACGGCCTCGCTGAAGTAGGTCCACTCCAGCTCCACCTCGCGCAGCTTGGCGTAGTTCTCTTCCATTTGCTGCAGTACGTCGCGGTACTGGGGCTTGTTCTGCGCCCATTTCTGGAAAGTGGCTTCCTGCTCCATCTTCTGCTCCACACCGTGGAGGCGCTCGATACCGAGGCTCTCACCCTGCCACTTCTTCCAGCCGTTGGCGATAGAAGCCACGCGCGAAGCGTACTTCAGGCGCTGGGCGGGACTCTGCTTCATGGCTGCGTTGTAGTGGGCCAGGCGTATGTCGCGCAAAGCGATGCGGACGGGGTTCTCCTGGTTAGCGGCCATATCCACATAGTCGTGGGTAACATAGCGGCGGGTGGTGCCGGGGTATCCGAACACGAAGGTGAAGTCGCCCTCGTTGACACCGCCGAGGCTTATCTCGAGGTGTTTCAAGGGTTTGTAGGGGACATTGTCCTTGCTGTAGTCGGCCGGGAGGTTGTCCTTGCCAACATATACGCGGAACATGGAGAAGTCGCCGGTGTGGCGCGGCCACATCCAGTTGTCGGTGTCGCCACCGAATTTGCCGATGTTCGACGGGGGCGCACCCACAAGGCGGACGTCGGTGAACACTTCGTTGACATACATAAAGTACTGGTTGCCGTAGTAGAAAGGCTTGACGATGGCTTTGTAGTGGGTGCCTTCGACAGCCTTTTCGGTAACGGCAGCGATGTTTTTGGCCACTATTTTCTCGCGGTCGGCCTCGGTGGTCTCGTTGGTGACACCCTCAAGCACACGGGCAGTGACATCTTCCATCCGCACCAGGCGGGTGACGCTTAAGCCCGGACAGGGTATCTCCTGGTCGCGGCTCATGGCCCAGAAACCGTTGGTCAGATAGTCGTGCTCGACAGTCGAGTGGCGCACGATATAGCTGTAGCCGCAGTGGTGGTTGGTGAGCACAAGGCCTTCGTGGCTCACGAACTCGCCGGTGCAGCCGCCTCCGAAGAGGAGCACGGCGTCCTTGAGCGAGGCGTTGTTGATATCATAGATGTCCTGTGCCGTGATATGCATGCCTGCGCGCTGCATGGCGGCTTCGTTGCGCTGGAGCAACATGGGTATCCACATGCCTTCGTCGGCATACATAGGCATCGCCAGCATAATGGCGGCGACAAGAGAAAACAGCTTCTTCATGTTGTTTGTTTTATGGGTTTAACCGACTTGGCAGCCGGGAGTTACTATATCGCTTGGGGTGAGGAGCACGAGGCGTCCGTCCTTGTCTTCGGCGCTGAGTATCATTCCCTGGCTCTCGACGCCTTTGAGTTTGCGCGGCGGGAAGTTGGCGATGAAGCACACCTGACGGCCCACGAGCTTCTCGGGTTCGGGATAGTACTTGGCGATGCCGCTCACGATGGTGCGGCCGCCCATGCCGTCGTCGAGCTTGAACTGCAGCAGCTTGTCGGCCTTGGGCACCTTGGTGCACTCGAGGATGGTGGCCACACGGATATCCATTTTGCCGAAATCGTCGATGGTGACCGGAGCTTTCACCTCTTCGGGCTTCCATGCGTTGAGGGCGTTCTGCTCCTTGGTGCGGAGCAGCTTGTCGACTTGTGCCTGGATGGTCTCGTCGCTGATCTGCTCGAAGAGCAGTTCGGGCTGGGCAATCTCGTGGCCTTCCATCAGAAGGTCGGTGCTTCCGGCATCCTGCCAGCCCATTGCACGGAGGTTCATGATGCGGTGCATCTTGTCGGCCGTGAAGGGCAGGAAGGGGGCGCAGAGGACGGCCAGGTTGGCGCAAATCTGCAGCGAGAGGTTCATCACCGT
>ONYC01000180.1 GCA_900321975.1 uncultured Bacteroidales bacterium | reverse complement strand
TCCGCTTGTTGTCCGCTTTTAAAGCGGACAACAAGCGGACAACAACCGGACAACAAGCGGACAACAGTGGTACAAATATGGTGGTTTATTGGTGGAAATGTGGAATGGTGTAGGGGTGTAATGATGTAGGTTTTGGTGCAGGAACTTGAAACTTGAATCTACTTATATCGGGTCGCCCTGAATGGCTCAAAATCATTGAAAAATCTGACAGAAAATCTTATGGCGCTGCATTTATCTTAACTACTTGACTACTGTCCACTTAACTACGCTGAAAGCCAGAAGCCTGAAACTTGGAACCACTTGACTGCGCTCGTTTTGTGAATTGTGAATTGTGATTTTCAAATGCAATGCACTTTCGCTGTCGCAAGGCAAACCGCAGGATTGATTTGCATTATGATTTCCGGTAGTGGGGATGGAAGGCGGCGATGGTGTTGCGGAGGGTTTCGCGGCTGATGTGGGTGTAGATTTCGGTGGTGGTGATGCTTTCGTGGCCGAGCATCTCCTGCACGGCACGCAGGTCGGCGCCGTTCTCGACCAGCTCGGTGGCGAAACTGTGGCGCAGCGAATGGGGGCTCACTTTCTTGCGGATGCCGGCCGCCTCGACGGCCCGCTGGAGCATGATGAAGACCATCTGGCGGGTGAGACGCGCCCCGCGCCGGTTGAGGAAGACGATTTTCTCTTCGCCGGGCTTGGGGGTGAGGTGCGACCTGATGTTGTGTATATATCTGGCCATCAGTTCCAAGGCACGGTCGCCGATGGGCACCCAGCGTTCTTTGTCGCCTTTGCCTATCACCTGCAGGTACTGCTCGTCGGCATAGATGTTCGAGAGGCGGAGGTTGACCAGCTCGGAGACCCGGAGGCCGCAGTCGTAGAGCACCTCGACGATCACGTAGTTGCGCTCGCCTTCGTAGGTGGAGCGGTCGAAGGTGTCCTGGATGAGGGTGATCTCGTCGTCGGTGAGCACATCGGGCAGGTGCTGCGGGCGGACGGGCAGGTCGAGCATCGCCGCGGGGCTGTCTTTCATGGCCCCTTCGGCCACCATCATGCGGTAGAAGGTGCGCCATCCGGCGATGATGCGCCGCTGGCTGGCGGAGGATATCCCGAGGTCGGCCACCGACTTCAACAGTTGCTGCAGGTCGTCGAGGGTTACTTGCTCGGGCTCGAGGTTTTTCCCGATTGCAAACCCGGCCAGATGATCGACGTCGCGGAGGTAGGCGTCGATGGTGTTCACCGACATGCCGCGCTCGAGCTTGAGCCAGGTCTCGAAGTCGCGCCGGCAGCGCCGCCAGGTCTGTTCGGTCTCGGATTGCATGATGGGTTGGTGTATTGGCGTAGGGGTGGATAAGTATAATGGTATGGTTGCCTGAAACTTAAAACTTAAAACTTAAACTTGAATCTACTTATATCGGGTCGCCCTTGCGGGCTCAAAATCATTGAAAAATCTGACAGAAAATCTTATGGCGCTGCATTTGTCTTAACTACTTTACTACTGTCTACTTAACTACTTAACGTCTACTTGACTGCCTTCTTCCTGTCCTGCTCTTTTTTCCAGCGGTAGAAGTCGATGAGGGTCTCGCGGTTCTCACGTTTCAACTTGCTCTTGTCAGCTGGTTTGTCGACGTTTACGTTACCCCACTTAAAGCGGCTCTGGATGCTGGCCGTGCGGCGGCGGAAGTAGGGTGTCTGGTGGGACGGATTGCGCTTGAGGGGCGACGGAAGGGTGGCCGCGAGCTGGGCGGCCTCGTTGCGGGTGAGCTTGGCGGCCGAATGGCCGAAGTAGTGCTGCGCGGCGGCCTCGCAGCCGTAGATGCCGTCGCCGAACTCGACGATGTTGAGGTAGACCTCCATGATGCGGCGCTTGCCCCAGACGGCCTCGATCATGACGGTGTAGTAGGCTTCGGCGGCTTTGCGGAGCATGGTGCGGCTATGGGGAAGGAAGGCGTTCTTGGCCGTCTGCTGGCTGATGGTGGAGCCCCCGCGGAAGCGCTTGCCGGCGGCATTCTCGCGGTAGGCTATCTTCATCTGCTTGACGTCGAAGCCGTTGTGGTACATAAAAAGGCCGTCCTCGGCGTAGACGACGGCGGTGACAAGGTTGGGCGAGATATCGTCGATGCCGACATAGTCGCGCTCGAAATGCACGGGGCGGTCCTTCTGGGTGAGCTGCTGCCACCAGCGCTGGACCATCAGAGGCGTGAGTGGCGGGTTGATGAACCACCCGAGAAGCACCTGTAGCACGGTGAAGAGCCATACGGCCACCACGGCCACCCAGAGCACGCGCCACAGGCGGCCGAAGAATTTCAGTTCGCGCCAGGGGCGCAGCCCCCTGCCCTTGCCGGAGGGTTTGGGTTTCAATGCTTTATGTTGTTTCCGCTTTGCCATTTTGCAATTGCAAAGATACGAAAATATTAAAAATTATTAAAAAACATTTGTAAGAATGAAAAACATATCTTATCTTTGTAAATTGAAATTAACGCAAAGTAATTCATTAATTCATTAAAAAACAAAATATTATGGCAAAAGTTGCTATCAACGGCTTCGGCCGAATCGGAAGAATGAGCTTCCGTGCCATGCTCGCCCATCCCGAGCTGGAAATCGTCGCAATCAACGACCTTACCGACGCCAACACCCTGGCCTACCTGTTCAAATACGATTCCGTCCACGACAACTTCGACGGTGAAGTGCACGCCGAAGGCGACTGCCT
>ONYC01000182.1 GCA_900321975.1 uncultured Bacteroidales bacterium | reverse complement strand
TACTTGTAGATGCTGGGGAAGGAGAATGTAACAAGCGGAAGTTTTCAGGCAATGCTTTCAGCAAAGGACGTATAAACAACCTTCACCATGGGACAATCCTCATAAAAGGCAATATTGACGAACTGCAGCGCTACCTGAAACCCAAGCCTGCAAAACTGCAGAAACATGGTGTCAGTTCTGTCAGAAGCCGAGTTGTAAACCTTGCAGAACTTAATCCCGAGATTACATCCGACACCATTGCCCCCAGGTTGCTACGGTCTTTCAAGGATGAATATGGGGAGAATATACATTCGCTTGATTTCGATGAGATTATAACAATCCCAGCCGTAAAGGCTCTATATAATGAATTATCTTCCGACGAATGGCTCTATGGTCGTTGGCGGAACTTTTCGGCGCAGCGGAGCGGGCAATTCCCATGGGGCGAAGTGGATGTTGCAATCTCAATAAAAGACAATGTCATATCCGACGTACAACTTGCATCCGACGCCCTTGATCTCGACTCGCTTGAAATTGCACGTCAATATCTTGTAGGCAAACAACTAGACATTAAAACCGAGCCTACGGGTAATATTATAGTCGACGATATCTCTTCTTTACTATTTTAATAGTATAAAATCTGCCTCCCTCAATATAATAATTTGTGGGTTTCGATTTTTATGTGTATCTTTGCAATCTATTATGGATTGTAAACAATAAATGCAAATGAATATAACTGACCATCTTACGCAGGCCATCGCGGCCGCTTTGAACGAGCTTTACTCTATTAGTGCCGATGCCGCATCGATAACTCTCCAGGAGACCCGCCGGGAGTTTAGTGGTGATTATACGCTGGTTGTATTCCCCTATGTCAAACAGGCCCGCAAGGCACCTGAAGCTGTGGCGCAAGATATTGGCGCGCATGTGGCTGCCAATATGCCTGAAGTGTCGGGTTTCAACGTGGTAAAAGGCTTCCTTAATTTCGAGGTTGCGGACAGTTACTGGCTAAGATTTATTGAAACCATTGCTTCTGATGGCCGTTTCGGTCTATCGGAACAGTCAGCCGACGAAGCTCCAGTGGTGGTTGAATATTCTTCACCTAATACCAACAAACCGTTGCATTTAGGTCATATCAGAAACAACCTGTTGGGTTGGTCGGTAAGCCGTCTTCTGGAGGCTGCCGGTGCCAACGTGAAGAAGGTGAATCTGGTAAACGACCGAGGCATACATATCTGCAAAAGCATGCTCGCATGGTTGCGTTATGGCAATGGCGAGACCCCTGAAAGCACAGGTATGAAGGGTGACCATCTGGTTGGAAAGTACTATGTCGAGTTCGACAAGCACTATAAAGAAGAGGTGAAACAGCTGATGGACAGTGGGGTAGAGGAGGAGCAAGCCAAACGCGAAGCCCCATTGATGGTTGAGGCCCAGCAGATGCTGAAACGCTGGGAAGAAGGCGATAAGGAGGTGAGAGGATTGTGGGAAAAGATGAACGGCTGGGTATATGCCGGTTTCGACGAGACATACCGTCGGTTAGGCGTTGGTTTTGATAAAGTATATTACGAATCAAACACTTACCTCCTTGGAAAGGAATTGGTGCAAAAAGGTCTGGACTTGGGAGTTCTGTTCCGCAAGGACGATGGATCGGTATGGTGCGACCTTACTGCTGACGGACTGGACCAGAAACTATTGCTACGTCGTGACGGCACCTCGGTGTATATGACGCAGGACCTTGGTACGGCACTTCTTCGACATAATGATTTTGGTGCCGAACGCCTAATCTATGTGGTCGGAAACGAGCAAGACTATCACTTTAAGGTACTAAAGTTAATTCTCGGTAAATTAGGATTTTCGTGGGCAGATAAAGTTTATCATTTGAGTTATGGTATGGTTGAACTTCCGAACGGTAAGATGAAGAGCCGTGAGGGTACGGTGGTGGATGCTGATGACCTTATTGATGAAATGGAAAGTACCGCCGAAGAGATGAGCCGTGAGCATGGTAAGAACGACGAACTTACTGACGAAGAGAGAAAGCACCTTTATCATATACTTGCACTCGGAGCACTTAAATACTTTATTCTCAAGGTTGACCCAACCAAGAATATGCTCTTCAATCCAGCCGAAAGTATCGATTTCAACGGTAATACAGGTCCGTTTATCCAATATACGCACGCACGTATCCGTAGCATAGTGCGTAGGGCAGGGGAGAATGAAGGATTGAATGGACAGTGCGAATGGGACGGTATTCAGATGAACGAGAAAGAACGTTTGGTTATAAAGACTTTGCATGCTTTGCCTTCCACAATACGTCAAGCAGCGGCAGCCTATAGTCCTGCTCTGGTTGCTAACTATGCTTATGATTTGGCAAAAGCATTCAATAGTTTCTATCAGGACACTCCAATCCTTAAAGAGGCTGATCAAAAGATTAAAGCAATGCGTGTAAACATTTGTATGTGTGTTGCAAACGCACTGCGTAACACAATGGATATCCTTGGAATCGAAGTTCCTGAAAGAATGTAAATGATATGGTATATAGTCTTGAACAAGTAGTTCCGTCATATCTTTGCGACCGTACAGACCGTTTGTTGCCGTGGGCCGCAGTCAGGCTTTGCCAAGAGGTTACTGAGTATCATGGCAATAGTGTTGGTGGAGGTTTCGACAAACTTGTCGAGCAGAATCGCGCATGGGTTATTGTGCGCTCTTACTATGAGTTTAAACGTCGGCCTTCTGCCTTCGAAAAGATTATGTTAAATACATGGCCTCGTGGCAACGATGGTTTGTTTGCCTTCCGTGATTACCGAGTGATGAGCGGGGACGAGGTTCTGCTCACAGGAACATCATATTGGACATTAATAGATTATATACAACGACGAGCCGTCCGTCTGCATGACTATGTTAATGTATATGAGACTACTGATGAGCTTGCCACAAGTCGTGAAAAGTTAGACCGCATTGTCATGCCACAAATGGAAACTCCGGACTATACCTTTGAACTCCAGGCACGTCATTCGATGATCGATCATACAAGCCATGTTAACAACTCGGAATATATTAAATGGATATTCGACGCGTTATCAGAAATTGGTTTTGATTTTGACAAACCATTCGGTCTGGAATTGAATTTCCAGCACGAAACAAAGCCTGTCGACAAAGCTCACGTTGCTGTATTTCACCACGACAATTCTTATTTTGCCCAGATAACAAATTCCTTAGGCATAAGCGTAAACGCAAAAATATCTCTGCTTTAAGCAATTTTTTACGAGAATCACATCGAGTGATGCTTGTTATTTTTATGTTAAAATTTTATTAATACCGCAGTTATGTTAAATAGGGCATTCTGGCAAACACCCTTTTACTGCTTCGTTAAATAATATCTTATTCTCTGGCGGCGGCAATTATTGCAGCAACATCAATGTTGCAATCTTGCTTTAATTGAGCCACACTGCCATGTGTAATAAATTGGTCAGCTACGGCAAGAATGCGAATATTGCCTGCTGTTGACGGATAATGTTCGGTGAGATATTCTTCGATTGCTTCTCCAAAACCACCCATTCGAACGCCATCCTCGATGGTTATTATACGGCGGAAACCTGCTGCGGCTATTCTGTCTAATAGCTGCGTATCAAGTGGCTTTAGGAATCTCATATCGTAAACGGCGGTAGAAATACCTTGTTGTTCAAGTTGCTGTGCAGCATTGAGAGCATCATTGCCTGGGTGCCCAATGCTGAGAATGGCCACGTCTTTACCTTCTTTAAGGCAACGCCCCTCTCCTATCTTTATCTCGTTAAATCTTGATTTCCAATCAATATTTATAGAACAACCGCGAGGATAGCGGATTACTACAGGGCCATGACCGGGCAATTGTGCAGTATACATCATATTTCGCAGCTCGTGATCATCGAGCGGCGAGCATATTGTAAGCCCTGGTATAGGTCTGAGTGCGGCGAGATCAAACACTCCGTGGTGAGTCGGACCATCGTCTCCGACAAGTCCGGCGCGGTCTAGACAAAATACAACCGGTAATTTCTGTAGAGCCACATCGTGGATTATCTGATCGTAGGCCCGTTGTGCAAATGAACTATATATGTTGCAGAACGGAATCATCCCTTGTGCCGCGAGGCCAGCGGCGAATGTTACTGCATGCTGTTCGGCAATACCGACATCGAATACCCGTTCTGGCATTGCTTTTTTCATGATGCACAGCGAACTGCCTGTGAGCATGGCTGGCGTAATGCCAACAATGGCGGGGTTCTTCTCTGCCAATTCTACAATTGTATATCCGAACACATCTTGGTATCGGATGGGCTTGCCCGCATCATTTCCAGGCAACTGACGGCCGGTATTTGCGTCGTATTTCCCCGGTGCATGGTATACAATCGGGTTCTGCTCTGCGGTAAGGAGCCCCTTTCCTTTGGTTGTAACAATATGGAGCAGCTTGGGCCCGTTTATCTCCTTGAGGCGCTGCAACATATCTACCAATTGGTTAATATCGTGCCCGTCGATTGGGCCGAAATATCTGAGGCCCAGCGATTCGAACAAGTTGCTGCCGCCAAGGAGGGCTGTCTTGGCGGTGAAAGTCATACGCTGGAAAAAACGTATCGAGTGGGAATGGCGCCGATTACCGTCCAGACGCTGCCACACTTGCTCTTTCAAGCGGTTGTAACCACGCGAAGCTGTGAGTTTTGTAAGGTATAGATTAAGTCCTCCTACAGCGCGGTCGATTGATATACCGTTATCGTTGAGGATCACAAGGATATTGGCTTTCGACACACCTGCGTTGTTCAAGGCCTCGAATGCCTGTCCGCCGGTGAGCGAGCCGTCGCCGATAACGGCGATATGGTTGCGTTCGTTATTACCCTGGAGCACAGAGGCTGTGGCCATTCCGAGCGCGGCGGATATGGATGTGGAACTATGGCCGGTACCGAAGGCGTCGTAGGGGCTTTCGCTCATCTTCGGGAAGCCGCTGAGGCCTCCATAGGTGCGTATTGTGGGGAAAGCATCTCCCCTTCCGGTCAATATTTTATGTGCATAGGCCTGATGTCCGACATCCCACACAAGCTTGTCGTCAGGTGTGTTGAAGACGTAATGCAGAGCCACCGCCAATTCGACGGTGCCGAGACTCGAGGCCAGGTGGCCAGGATGGGTTGAAAGCGTATCGATGATATAGCGGCGCAGTTCTGCAGCTAGCTCTGGCAGCTGGCTGATATCCAGGCGACGTAGTTCTTCGGGAGTTTTTATTTTATCGAGTAACATCAATCAGGTTCTATCGGTTGAAGTTGTATGACGGAGCTGCCTTGTCGATAGGCTCGAACGGCTTGTTCAGTTTCTTGTCTTTCAGGCGGCCTTGGGCGCCGTTGCGGAGTTCCCACTTGCCGTCGACGAAAGCATAAGCCAGCTCGACTCCGGAGGGGACATAGTACTGGAAAAGTCCTTCCATTCCCGGCACCTGGGGCTCCACTTCGTCGAACATTATTACACGTTCTTTGCGTTCTTTTATTTTTTCAACAGTGCGGTATCGGTTTGTACCTTTCACTTTCACACGCTCGTGCTGCACGTCCTGTATTGTCTGCATCTCGTACGACAGGTTCACCATTGCGTCGTTGGTGTATTCGAGCACTATGCGGCGGATGTTACGCTCGCGGCGGAACGCGGCGGCACCGAATTGCGGCACTCCCCCGCGCAGGATCACAGGCTCGATGATCTTCCTCTCGGTGAGGTTGTCCACCCCGTTCCACCCCAGCAGGGTGTAGAGGGTGCGGTCGCCCATCTGGGTCTGGATTATCTCCTGGTATACGGCACCGAACCATCGGTCGGCCGTGAGGAGCGATTCCTCACGGTTCATAATCTCTTCGCTCTTGTCGTGCAGCAGCTGGTACTGGTATTCTTCTTCTTTGTCATTATAAAATTGCACAGCGCCGAAACATTCGAATTCACCGTCGTCGCGTACCACAGCCCAAGTGAATATCCTGAACAGCTTGTCCGGCGAGGTGAGCACAGAGGCATAGTTCGGCAGCTGCCACTGCCAGCGTTCCGACTCCTCCTCTGCCAGCGCGGCGGCAAGCACCCCGACGGCCTCTTCCGACGCAAGGTATCGCTCATTGTCGGTCGGAGCCGATGCAACGCGCTCTATAAGGGCCTTGAGACGGGCCTGATGGGCCTGCATCCGCTCCTTATTCTGCGCCTCTATGCTGAATGTCAGCGTTGTCAGCAACGCCAGCAGTATGATTTTCCTCGTCATTTTATTTTATTATTAACCATATAACGCTGTTGCAACACTTTTATTGTACAAAAGTTATCAACAGCGGCTTGTGGCCACGCCGAAGTGGCTGTTAGTATTTTATGGTCCGACCTAGTGTTTTTTTTCGTAATTTTGCAGCCGGTTATGGACGACCAGGAAGTATACTATGTCGATGTGCTGCTGCCGCTGCATCTGCCTGGCACCTACACATATAGGGTGCCGCGCGAGCTCAACGGGGCGGTATGCGCCGGCCTGAGGGTTGCCGTGCAGTTCGGCCAGCGGAAGATCTATTCCGCGCTGGTCAGGCGGGTTCATACCGAAGCACCACGATGGAAGGCCAAGTATATCATGGGGCTGGTCGACGACGAACCTCTGGTGGGCGAACGGCAGATGGAGTTCTGGGAGTGGATGGCCCGCTACTATATGTGCTATCCCGGCGACGTGATGGCGATGGCCCTGCCTGCAGGGCTCAAGCTCGAGAGCGAAAGCATGGTGATGATGCATCCCGACTTCGACGGCGACCTCTCATCGCTGTCGAAATACGAGCTTATGATTGTCAACCTCCTGGGCGAGCACCCCGCCATGCGGGTGATGGATATCGGCCGCGCTGTCGGCGTGCAGAAAATCATGCCCCTTCTGCGCGGCATGATGGAGCGCCAGGTGGTGATGCTCGAGGAGGAACTCCGCGAACGTTTCGTTCCGCGCAAGACTCCGTTCCTGAAGCTAGGCTCTCCCCTGCTCTCCCCCGACGGCTCGCTCGACGAGTCGAAGGTAAAAGACCTCCTCGACGACCTGGAGCGCAAGCACCGCACCAAGCAGGTCGAGACGATGCTCAAAGTGCTCCAGCTGACCAAGTTCGGCCGCGAAGCCATACCCAAACGCCAGGTGCCCCAAGGCTCGGCTCTGCAGACATTGCTCAAGAACGGCCACCTTGAAATCGAGGAACGCTTCGACAACGGCCTTCAAAATTCCGGCGCTCCCCTCTCCGACCCCCGCAGCATTGTGCTCAACGACGAGCAGCAGGCAGCATACGATATCATCGAAGGCCCTTGTCCGCCGCCATCCAACACATTCCTTCTGCACGGAGTTACGTCGAGCGGCAAGACCGAAGTGTATATCAAGCTCATCGACGAAGCCGTCCGGGCCGGCCGTCAGGCATTGTTCCTGCTGCCCGAAATCGCGCTCACCGCACAAGTTATCAACCGACTGAAACGCTATTTCGGCGATCTCGTGGGCGTCTACCACTCGCGTTTCTCCACCTCGCAACGGGCCGAAGTGTGGAAGCGCACCGCCCTTCGCGAGGGCGAGCCCGGCCGCCTGCAGGTCCTTCTCGGCGCCCGCAGCGCTCTCTTCCTCCCCTTCAACAACCTCTCGCTCATTGTTGTCGACGAGGAGCACGACCCATCATACAAGGAACAGGAGCGCGCCCCGCGCTACAATGCCCGCGATGCCGCCGTCTGGCTGGCACGCCTCTGGGGCGCCCGCACCGTGCTCGGAAGCGCCACCCCGAGCGTCGAGACCTTCTGGAATGCCCGCAGCGGCCGCTACGGCTATGCCGCCATGAAGCATCGCTACGGCGGCTTCAGCCTTCCTCGCGTCACCTGTGTGGACATGCGCGAAGAGGTCCGCCTCAAGCGGATGAGAGGCCACTTTTCCCCCTACCTGCTCGAACGCATCACATCGGCCGTAAAAGAAGGCCGCCAGGTGATCCTTTTCCAGAACCGCCGCGGATTCTCCCAGCGGCTCGAGTGCCACGACTGCCATGCGGTGCCGCAATGCATCAACTGCGACGTATCGCTTGTCTACCACAAGGCCACCAACTCGCTCCGCTGCCATTATTGCGGCTATTCCATACCCGTGCCGCACGAATGCCCGCAATGCCACTCCACACGCCTCCAGATGGTAGGCATCGGCACCGAGCGCGTCGAAGAAGACCTCCAGATTCTTTTCCCCGACGCCCGGGTGGCACGTATGGACCTCGACAGCACCGCCCAGCGGAGCCAGTACACCGACCTCCTGCGCGACTTCGCCGAGCATCGCATCGACATCCTGGTCGGAACCCAGATGATAACCAAAGGCCTCGATTTCGAGAATGTAGGCGTCGTGGGCATCGTCAATGCCGACAACCTTGTCAACTATCCCAACTTCCGCTCCTACGAGCGCGCCTTCCAGCAGATGACCCAGGTCAGCGGCCGCGCCGGACGCCACGCCGAGGGGGGCGAAGTGATCATCCAGACCTATACTCCCAACCACCAGGTGGTCCGCAACGTGATGGACGCCGACTATCCCGGCCTCTACCGCGAGCAGATCGAGGAGCGCCGCGTATTCCGTTATCCCCCATTCTTCCGTATGGTCGAGGTAACCCTCAAGCATCGCGATGCCGAAGTGCTCAATGCTGCCGCCGACTGGTTTGCCACCCAGCTCCGCGGTGCCTTCGGCGGCCGTGTGATGGGACCCGAGTATCCTCTTGTGAGCCGTGTCCGCGCCCTCTATCTCAAAGTGGTAACCGTCCGCTTCGAACGCAGCGAAGCCATCGCCGACGCAAAAGCGCTTATGCTCCGCGTGGCCGACGACCTTGTGAAGCAGGACGATTGGAAACGTGTCGCCGTCCACTTCGACGTCGACCCATACTGACGATTATCCCTTCGTCGGCATTCCTCCCCGAAGAACCATTCCTTAACCCCAATCCGTCTCGGGCATCCGGCGCGAGGCCTTCGGCCCGTCGGTGCCGGATTCTGCGTCCCCGTACGCTCTCCGGCCGTGGGCGGCTGCCGCGTCGGTCGCATCCGGTTCCTCGGCCGGTTCGGCGGTATTGATATCGACGTAGGATGACTCGCTCCAACGGCCGTCGTCCGCCTTCACCATAAGCCAGGCGTGCAGCTCGCGGCCGGCGTAGTCGTCGGGCAGGGCGAGGGTTATGCGGCGGTCG
>ONYC01000183.1 GCA_900321975.1 uncultured Bacteroidales bacterium | reverse complement strand
GCTTGCGGAACAATAAAAACAATGTTGTTTCGTTATTATTCTATTATGAAACAATATCTGGCAATCCTAATGTTGCTGCTGCTGCCGATGGTGGCGGCAGGACAGACGAAGAAGAGCGAGCCGCTGTTCGAACAGGCGGTGGAGAAGAGCGTCGTGGGGCAGTATGAGGAAGCGATAAAGCTGCTGCACAAGGCTGTCGATATCG
The DNA here is from genome assembly GCA_900321975.1 of uncultured Bacteroidales bacterium. GTDB lineage: Bacteria > Bacteroidota > Bacteroidia > Bacteroidales > P3 > Colimorpha. The sequence continues at coordinate 8,162 of ONYC01000183.1, read as the reverse complement.
ACCCGGGATATGCAGAAGCCTGGCTCCTGCTGGGAAATCAGCATCTGGCTTTGCTGCAATATCTGACGGCCCGCGAATGCTACCAGCATTGCTTGGATCTCGACCCCAAGAGTCCCCGTTGGCGTCAAGAGGCGCAAGAAGGCGTCCGCACGGCCGAATGGCGCCAGCATGCGGTGGAGAATCCCGTCCCTTACCGCCCGGTGAACCTCGGGCCCAACGTGAACACAATCGACGACGAATATCTTCCGGCGCTGACGGCCGACTACCGCACGCTGGTGTTCACCCGCCGCGTTCCGCGCAAAGCAACTACGCTCTACGGCCTCCCGCAGGAGGAGGACTTCTATATCTCGCTCTACGACACTATGGAGCTCAACTGGGGGCCCGCCGAGCGGATGCCCGAACCGCTCAACAGCAACGGCAACGAAGGGGCGCAAACCATCTCGCACGACGGCCGTATCGTTATCTTTACCGGCTGCGGACGCAACAACGAACCTACGGGTTGCGATCTCTATATGAGCGTCCGTCAGGGCGACCGATGGGGCAAGCCGCGCAACCTGGGGGCGCCGGTCAACTCGGTTTACTGGGAGTCGTTCCCTTCGCTCAGCATCGACGGCTATACGCTCTACTTCGCGTCGAACCGAAGCGGCGGATATGGCGGAATCGACATCTGGTACTGCACCCTCGAAGAGGGCCGCTGGAGCAAGCCGAAGAATATGGGCCCGACGGTGAATACCAAAGGCGACGAGACGGCGCCTTATATCCATTTCGACGACAAGACGCTCTATTTCGCTTCGAACGGCCATCTGGGTATGGGTGGAAGCGACCTCTTCATGGTGAAGCGCACGAGCGACAGCACGTGGGGAAAACCTGTAAATCTGGGCTATCCCATCAACACTCCCGACGACGAGAACAACCTCATCGTCGCGCCCGACGGCCGCACAGCCCTTTTCAGCAGCGACCGGCCCGACGGCTACGGGAGTCAGGACCTCTACAGCTTCGTGATGCCCGCTCCGTCGCGTCCCGAGCGCATCACCTTCATCGACCCCGTGCGTCAGGCGGAGAACCTGCTGACGTTGGGCGATACCGTTACGCTGCGCAATATCTTCTTCCACACGGCGAGCGCCGAACTCTACGAGGCTTCGCTGGCCGAGCTCGACCGACTGGCCGAAGCCCTTCAGCGCCATTCGAACCTCCGCCTCGAGGTGGGCGGCCACACCGATGCGGTGGGCTCGGATCAGGACAACCTGGTGCTTTCGGAGAAGCGCGCAAAGGCGGTGTACGACTACCTGATACTGAGGGGAGTGAGTGCCGAGAGGCTCACCTATCGCGGCTACGGGGAAAGCCGTCCGGTGGCCGACAACGAAACCCCCGAAGGTCGCGCGAAGAACCGCCGCACAACCCTCTCGCCGATAAAGTAGCCATACGACACTTTTTTCTAGCCGTATTCACCATACACCACCATCGCACCACCATCACATCCTCCTCACCAAAGTGTGATGTGGGTGTGATGAGGGTGTGATGTGGATGTGAGGAGGGTAGGGCTTTGGGAGCCTTTTTTATGTGGTTGCACAATATAATAAGAGGCTCTGCGTTATAAGAAAAATATGAAAAAGATAGTGGTATTGACCGGCGCGGGAATAAGCGCCGAAAGTGGTATCTCCACCTTCCGCGATTCGGACGGATTGTGGGAGCATTACCGCGTGGAGGATGTGGCCACCCACGAGGCCTACGAACGCAACCCCGAACTGGTGCTCAATTTCTACAACGAGCGGCGCCGTCAGCTCTTCAAGGCTCAGCCCAACGAGGCCCATCGCCAACTGGTGAGGCTCGAGGAGAAATACGACGTGCAGATTGTTACGCAGAATATCGACGACCTGCACGAGCGTGCCGGTTCCACCAATGTGCTGCATCTGCATGGCGAGCTCACCAAGGGCCGTAGCGACCGCAACCCAGACCTTATTGTGGAGGTCGGAGACCGGGATATCAAGCTTGGAGACAAAGCTCCCGATGGCACCCAATTACGTCCCCACATAGTGTGGTTTGGCGAGGCAGTGCCGAATATCGAGCCTGCCGCAGCCCTCTGCGAAGAGGCTGATATATTTATCGTGATTGGTACTTCGATGGCTGTATACCCGGCAGCCGGACTGATTCATTATGTGCCGCGTGCCGCGGAATGTTATGTCGTAGACCCAAAGTCGGTCCCGGTAAGTAGACCGGTTACTTTCATCCAGGAAGTTGCTACCAAGGGAGTTACTGAACTTGTAAACAAATTGATGCAATGAGAATAGCAGTCTTTATCATTATTCTGGTGCTGGCCGTACTGGCCGCTGTAGCACTGACGGGTTGGGTGGTCTACCTGCTCGTGAAACGTTATTTCGACAACCAGCAGAAACAGCAGCTCCTGCAGATGAAGATGGACGAGCGCAAGGAAACGCTCCATGCCGTCACCCCAATCCGTCTGCAGGCTTATGAGCGTATGGCCCTCTTCCTCGAGCGCATTGCCCCCGGCAGCCTGGTGCTGCGTTGTTGGCAGCCCGGCATGGACCTCAAGTTGCTCCAAGGAGTGATGACCAAGAACATACGCGATGAGTGGGAGCACAACCTCTCTCAGCAGGTATATCTTACCCCGGCTCTTTGGGCGCGCATCAGGGAAGCCAAGGATGAGATGATTAATATGGTCAATTCGTCGGCCGTTAGCCTCACCGAGGAAACTGACCCCACGCGATTGGCAGCCACCATTTTCGCTTCGGTGGCGCAACATTCGCCCTGCGACGAAGCACTTGAGGCTCTCAGCAACGAAATCCACGAGCTGTTCGGGTGATGCGCAAATCGTCTTTGCTATTACTGCTTGTGATAGCCGTTGTCGGCTGTGCACGGCAGGGTTATCCTTCAGGTGGCCCTAAGGATGACAAGGCTCCTGTTGCCCAAGGAACTACTCCCGGCAACGAGAGCCGCAATTTTACCGACCGTCAGTTCTATATCCAGTTCGATGAGTACGTGGTGCTCAAAAACGCCGAGCAGAATGTGATAGTGTCGCCGCCAATGAATCCCAAACCGGAATTCACCACCAAAGGCAAAGGCATATTGGTGAAAATTAAAGACACTTTGCAGCCAGGCACCACCTACCTTTTCCAGTTCAAAGATGCCATAGCCGATTTCACCGAAGGCAATCTCTTGCCCAGTTTTGAATATGTCTTCTCCACAGGCGACGCTATGGACACTATGATGTTGTCTGGCAGCGTGCTTTCGGCTCGCGACGGTAGGCCTTGGAAAGAGACGGTTACAGTGCTCGCATACCGTGATGGAGATACTGTGCCAAGCCGCATAACGCGTGCCGACAAAAGCGGCCGTTTCGCCTTCCATTATATTCCCGATGGCAGCTATCGTCTGGTAGCATTGGAAGACAAGAATCGCGATATGAAAGTGGGTGATGATGAGCCTGTGGCATGGTTGGATCAGAGCTTCCGTTCGGCCGACAGTATAGACAGTGCATCGGTTGCAAGATTGCGTATATCAGCGCCTGAGCAGCGTCGGCAACGCGTGGTATCGAGCGATATGCCCTCAAAAGGGCATATAACCATCGTTACTGCGATGCCAATGAAGCACCCAGTAGTAGGCGGTGAGCCTGTGGAACAATGGCTCAACGCAAAGGGCGACACTTTGATGCTCTGGTGCCTCAACCCCAAATGCGACTCAACAGTCATCGTCCTTAGCGACGAAGGCCTACAGGACACTCTGAAGCTGCGCTACCGCAAGCCGCGCCGCGGGTCGGCCCAAACCGAGCAACCACCGCTAATGAAGAGTCTTTTCGGTGGAAACAACGCCTATTACGACAACCTTCAGTTGGCCTTCACCAATCCTATAATTGCACAATCAGACAGCCTGCAGATCGAGCTGATGGCGATGAAAGACAGCACCGTAAGCTATTGCCAGGCAGTGCTCGACAGCAGTCGCCTGAGGGCAACGGTCAAGGCTTCGGTTAAATCCGACGAGGACTACCGTGTGCGAATCCCGGCGGGAATGTTCACTGACCTTTATGGCACTTTGTCCGACAGTCTTGTCTTCCCATTCAAGCCAAAGGATTTCGCCATACTTACCGTACAGATAGACAATCCTACGGGCAGTCCGTTGGTTGTAGAGCTGATTGACGGGAAGGACACTGTGGTGGCTTTTCGGACCATACAAGGCTCCGGAACGTTGAGGTTCGACCATATCGGTGCCGGAGCGTATCGTCTGAGGGCTGTGGTCGATGCCGACGGTAACGGCCGCTGGACCGAGGGCAACTATGCCCTCCGACGGCAGCCTGAAGAGTATTTTCTTTATGGAAAGACCCTCCAGTTGCGCGAACGTTGGGAGATGGAGGAACAATGGCTAGTGGGCAGTGAAGGACCAGAGTCGGATAACAGAAATAGCAGCGATAATAGATGAACACGGGAAGCGGACAGCCGGATATTCAGCGTAAGCTTGTTTCGGGCTTATTTTGGGTATTGTTGGCCAATCTGCTGGTCAAGCCATTGTGGATCCTTGGTATCGAGGTTGGCGTGCAGAACGCTGTCGGTAACGAGGTCTATGGCTTTTATATCGATGTGTTCAATCTGGCATATATCTTCAATATATTGCTTGACCTGGGTGTCACCAATTTCAACACCCGCAACATAGCGCAGCATCCGCAACTTATCGGTAAACATCTGAGCGGCATACTTGGTATCAAGATATGCCTGTTGGGAGTTTATCTGCTGGTAACCTTCACGGTTGGCGCATTGATGGGCTACGGGTGCCAGGAGTTTCGACTGCTGTTGTTGCTCTCCCTATGCCAATTCCTCAATTCCCTGATTCTTTATTTGCGCAGCAATTTCGAAGGATTGTTGCTGTTCCGTTGGGACAGCCTTTTCTCGGTCCTGGACCGCCTGCTTATGATTGCCATCTGCGGCTGCCTGCTATGGACGCCGCTGAGGAACGGCTTCAATATCTACTGGTTCGTCTATGCACAGGTGATTGCCTATGGGCTTACCGCCCTGCTGGCGTTTGCCGTCATCGCCCGCAAAGCGCAATTCCGTCGGTTACGGTGGAATTGCGCTTTCTTTTTTGTAATCCTGCGTAAGAGTGCCCCGTTTGCTTTGCTCGTACTGCTTATGGCATCGTACAACCGTATCGATCCCATCCTGCTCCGTCGTCTTGTGGGCGATGCCGATGCCGGTATCTATGCAGGTGCTTTCCGGTTGTTGGATGCCCTTACAATGGTATGCTACCTGGTCAGCGTACCTTTGTTGCCGGTGTTCTCGAAGCTGTGCAAGACGTCGGGCCAGGTGTCGGATGTAATCCGTATTGTCTTCTGGCCCCTGATGCTTTTCGCCGTGGGGGCATCTGTGCTTTGCGCTCTGTTTGCAGATAGTATCATGGAACTTCTCTATCCCGGACACGGCTGGCAGTATGTGCCGGTGTTCCGTGTGGTGATCTTCGGTATCATTCCAATTTCTATTACTTATATTTTCGGGACCTTGCTTACCGCCGGTGGCCGCCTGCGGCAGCTTAACATCTTTGCCGCCTGCACATTGCTGCTCAACGTTGCAGTCAATCTGCTGCTTATTCCCAGTATGGGTGCAACGGGCTCGGCATGGGCTAGCCTCACCGCCCAAAGCTTTATGGCGCTGGCGCAACTGCTGCTGGCCATCCGTATATTCCGACTCTCCACGACGACATTCCTCCCTATGTCGCCGCGCAATATTTACCGTGAACTGACGTTAATAATCAAAAACAAAGAATAAAAACCAACAGACAATGAAAGCATACGTATTCCCTGGACAAGGTGCCCAGTTTGTGGGTATGGGTAAAGACCTCTATGACGGCAATGCCGAGTGCCGCGCTATGTTCGAGCGCGCCAACGAGATTATCGGATTCCGCATCACCGACCTTATGTTTGCCGGTACACCCGAAGATCTCAAGCAGACCAAGGTGACTCAGCCTGCCATCTTCCTGCATAGTGTCATTCTTGCCAAGTATATGGGCGAGGCCTTCAAGCCCGATATGGTGGGTGGCCATTCGCTGGGCGAATTCTCGGCCTTGGTGGCCGCCGGAGCCATGAGTTTCGAGGATGGTCTCCGTCTGGTCATAGCCCGTGCCAACGCCATGCAGCGTTGCTGCGAGAAGACTCCGTCGACTATGGCCGCCGTGCTCAAGCTCGACGACAAGACCGTCGAGGATATCTGCGCCAGCATCGACGGCGAGGTGGTGGTTCCTGCCAACTACAACTGCCCCGGCCAGCTGGTCATCAGCGGCACCAACGAAGGTGTTGCCCGTGCTTGCGAGAAGGTGAAAGAGGTGAAGGGCAAAGCTCTCCCGTTGGCCGTAGGCGGCGCTTTCCACAGCCCCCTGATGGAGCCCGCACGTGTAGAACTGGCTGAAGCTATCGAGAAGACAGAGTTCCACAAGCCGGTTTGCCCCTGCTACCAGAACGTCGACGCACAGCCGCACAGCGACCCCGCCGAGATCAAGAAGAACCTGCTCATGCAGCTCACCTCGCCGGTGCGCTGGACGTATACTGTGCAGAATATGCTCAAAGACGGTGCCGACGAGTTTATCGAAGTAGGCCCCGGCACCGCCCTGCAGGGTATGGTGAAACGTGTAAATCCTGATGCTAACGCCCATTCCGTAGAATTATGAAACGAGCCGATTGGATAATGATCCTCTGCGTCGTCGTAGTACTGACGCCTTTCTTCATCCCCGCCACGGGTTTCTTCGACTGGTTCTGCCGTGCAACGGCCGAACATCCCTACATCATGGCCTTCTTCAAGTTTGCCATCCTTGCCACCTTGGGCGAGTGCCTGGCACTGCGCATCCGCAAGGGTGTCTATAGCGAGAAGGGCTTCGGTGTGGTGCCGAGAATGATGGTTTGGGGCTTCCTGGGTATGTGTATCGCAATGGCGATGGTCATTTTCAAGACCGGCGTGCCGGCCTTCCTCGGCTCGGTGGCCGATGCCCTCAGCGGACAGGCCGGTCATGGCGCCGCCTACGCTGCGGTGTTCAAAGCCTCGGAGCTCACCTGGGGCAAACTCGGTGTGGCGTTCGCGGTATCGGTGTTGATGAACTCCATTTTCGCACCGGTGATGATGACCTTCCACAAATGCACCGACATTCACATCCTCGACAACGGTGGCACCGTGCGCGGCCTGCTGCGCCCGATGAAGATGCGCGAAATCTTCGCCCACAAGGTCAACTGGGATGTGCAGTGGAACTTCGTCATCAAGAAGACGATACCGCTGTTCTGGTTCCCCGCACACACCATCACCTTCATCCTGCCTCCCACCTTCCAGGTGCTCTTCGCCGCCCTGCTCGGCGTGGCCCTTGGCTTGATATTGGCTCTTGCCGGAGGAAAGAAATGAAGAAGATAGGATTGATAGCCACCATAGTCACTATAGTTACTATAGGAACTATAGGCCCTATTCGTGCCCAGTCGCCCTTCAACCTCGAATGGCACGGCTTCGTCAACCCCCACTACTATGCCGACAGCCGCTCGGTGGTGGGTGGTCGCGAAGACATGATGCTCTTCTACCCCAAGCCCATCGTGCGCGACAGCCTGGGCCACGACATCAACGACGGCTGGCAGGCCAATATGCTGGCCATCACGGCCCGACTGGGCCTCCGCATCAACGGCCCCGACATGCTGGGCGCACGGACCAGCGCCTATATCGAGGGCGACTTCACCGGCAGCACCAACGCCACTATCAACAACCTGCGCCTACGGCATGCCTATATTGTCCTGTGGTGGAATCGCTGGCATCGCCTGCTGATGGGTCAATATTGGTATGCAATGGTGATCCACGAAATCATGCCGATGACCAACCCCCTCAATATGGGAGCGCCGTTCCACTGCTATGCCCGCCAGCCGCAGGTGCGCTACGAGTATCATCTTGGCGGTCTCGAGGCGGTTGCCGTCGCCCAATGGCAGTTGGACAATATGAGTCAGGGCCTGCTCGATGGCGTACCGACTAGCAGCACCCAGTTTGCCCGCCACAGCCTTGTACCGGAGCTCAATGCCCAGTTGCGCTACTGCAACGGGGGGCTTTTCTTAGGTGCGGCCGTCAACGCCAAGACCACACAGCCGGTGGTGAACACTACAGGCATGGCAGCCGATGGTACTTTGTACACCTCGTTGAGTTATTCTG
>ONYC01000190.1 GCA_900321975.1 uncultured Bacteroidales bacterium | reverse complement strand
TCATAAAAAGCATGTAAGGAGAGTAGTAAGAGTAGAGTAAGAGATGGTTGGTTAAGATGCTGGTTTTGAGCGGCTGTTTTGCACCGGAAACACCCTCGGAAATTATTTTTTGCAAAAATCCGGAAATATATGTTAATAGTGAAAGCCTGCGGACTTCTTATGTCAACCCCATTGTTAGGGTGGTGAAGCGATAAGAAATGCCTTGCGGAAACAAAAAGAGGGCGCACGGGACAATATTCCGGCGGGCGCGACGTTATTGGAAAGTATAAAAAAGGAATTATCCAGAACTATGAAACCTATAGTAAGCATCATCATGGGCTCGACCTCCGACCTGCCGGTCATGGAGAAGGCCTGCCAGTTTTTCGAAGAGATGGAGATACCGTTCGAGGTGAACGCCCTCTCCGCACACCGCACGCCGCAGGAGGTGGGCGACTTTGCCCGTAACGCCCAAGGGCGCGGTATCCGCGTGATCATAGCCGGCGCGGGGATGGCCGCCGCGCTGCCCGGCGTGATCGCCGCCGAAACGCCGCTGCCGGTGATCGGCGTGCCCATCAAAGGCTCGTGCCTCGAGGGAATGGACGCCACCCTCGCCATCCTCCAGATGCCTCCGGGAATCCCGGTGGCCACCGTCGCCATCAACGGCGCGCAGAACGCCGCCATCCTGGCTATGCAGATGATGGCTCTGGCCGACGAGGCTATGATGCAGAAACTCATCGCCTACAAGGCAGGCCTCAAGAAAAAGATTGTAAAGGCCAACGAGGAGCTGGCCAAGCTTGAGTACAAGTACAAGGTGTGACAATGTCAATAACGGCAACAGAGGCGACCTCCCATGCGGAAGCAGGTCGCCTCTGTTGCCGTTATCAATAGCAGGTGATCAATCGGCCTGCCTGTCGAGCCGCATGATGCGGACGGGCCTGTCGGAGCCGACCTGGAGCCGGCTGCAGCAGTTGACTTCGCCGGTGTCGCGGAAGCCGCACTTCTCCATCACACGGCCCGAAGCGGGATTCTCGGGGAAATAGTCGGCCCAGAGGGTGTCGTACCCCCTAGTGTTGAAGCAATAGTCGATCAGCATCCGCAGGGTCTCGGTGCAGAGGCCCTGGTTCCAATAAGGGCGCGCCAGCCAGTAGCCCACTTCGGCGTCGTTGCGGCCGATGCCGATGTTGCTCTCGCCACAGACGAAGTAGCCCATACAGCCTATTGGTTCGCCGGTGGCTTTCAACTCCATAGCCCACATGTGGTCGCTGCGGAAAAGCGTGCGGATAATCCCAAGGCTCTCCTCGACGCTCTTGTGCGGCGGCCATCCGGCACGAGGCCCCACCTCGGGGTCGGAGGCATATTTGAAGAGTGTTGCGGCATCGTCGTCGCGCCACGGACGCAGTATGATTCTTTCGGTTTCCATCATGGCTTTACTAGTTTGAGATTGCAAAGATACGACAAAAAAACCGACCCAGCAAGCTTTTTAGTGGGAACCGGCACACAATAATATCGCAGCATCGCCGTTTTTTAAGATAAAACAATCACAAGATGATAACCATAGGAATAACAGGGACGCTGGGAGCCGGCAAAGGCACCATCGTCGACTATCTGGTGAAGAACCGTGGATTTGTGCACTACTCGGTGCGTGCTTTCCTGACCGAGGAGATCAAGCGCCGCGGGTTGGAAGTGAACCGCGACACGATGGCCGCCGTTGGCAACGACCTGCGGGCGAAGCACTCGCCGTCGTGGATTGTGGAGCAGCTCTACGAGAAGGCTTCGGCCTCAGGCTGCAACTGCATTATCGAGAGTGTGCGTACCCCCGGCGAAGTGCAGGCCCTGCGTGGCAAGCCCAGCTTCTACCTCTTCGCCGTCGACGCCGCCCCCCGGGTGCGCTACGACCGCGCCGTGCTGCGGGGTTCGGAGACCGACCATATCGACTACGAGACCTTCCTCAGCAACGAGCAGCGCGAGATGGACAACGACGACCCCAACAAGCAGAACCTCAAATACTGCATCGAACAGGCCGACTTCCGCTTCGACAACGGCGGCACCATCGACGACCTGAACAAGCAGGTGGAGGATGTGCTGGGACAAATCACCTACCGCCGCCCCTCGTGGGATGAATATTTCATGGAGCTGGCCAACGCCGCCGCACGGCGCGCCACATGCGACCGCGGGCGCTCGGGCTGCGTCATCGTCAAGGACAAGCAGCTGCTGGTTACCGGATATGTGGGATCCCCCTCGGGTCTCCCCCACTGCGATGAGGTGGGGCACCTGTTCCGCCAGACCATCGATGCCGACGGCCATGTGTCGACCCATTGCGTGCGCACCGTGCATGCCGAGCAGAACGCCATCTGCCAGGCAGCCCGCCGCGGCATAGCCCTCGACGGAGCCACCCTCTACTGCCGCATGACCCCCTGCCGCACCTGCGCCATGCTGATTATCAACTGCGGCATCAAGCGCGTGGTTTGCGAGCGCAAATACCATGCCGGCGCCGAGAGCGAGGAACTGTTCCGCCAGGCCGGCATCCAACTGGAGTTCTTCCACGACGAGGTGCAGCAGTACGCCAACCAATAAACGCAAACCACTTAAACAATACAACCCCAAGACAATGAAAAGAGTCATTATCACCTTTATGCTCCTTGTATGGGCGGTGGCAGCGTTCGCCCAAGGTTCAATCCTGAAACAGACGCTGGAGATTGCCGAAGTTGAGATCAACGACGGGCAACTGACGATGTCGGTGTTCGATATGCCCGAGGAGGGTCAGCACCAATACTTCCTGTGTGTGGGCACGCTGGGTATCGGCGACGACTACCTGCAGCTGCAGATCGACCCTCTGTTCCAGCTGTTCATCCCGCTGGGGAACACCCTGGAAGAGGCGCAGGCCAAGATGGAGGAGTTCAAGGCAATCGCCAAACAGCCCGAAGGAACCGAGATCCAGACCGTCGGCACACTGGCGCTGGCCAACCCCACGATGGGGGAATACGAGACGGTGTATGTCGCTTCGCGACGCTTCCTGGTGCAGAAAATCATCGAATTCAGCGTGCACCGCAACGGCTATGTGCGTGCCACGCATATAGCCAAAGGCGATTTCGGGTCGCTGCTCAATTCGCTGAAGTTATACCGCAAACTTCACAAGAAAGAGAAATAGAAGAGAGCCGCTCTCACCGTCGTGCCGCCTAAAGCCTCTGTAGCAGCGGCGACCGAGAGAGTTCGGTGGGGTTGGTGCCCGGGATGCCTTCGGGCACTTTCATCCGGAGTTTTCTGAAGTGCTTCTTCCAATAGCGCGGCAGTTTGCCTTTAGCATCGCGCCAGTTCATGGGTTTGGCTTCGAAGAAATGGCCGCCCTCCTTGCGCAATACACCGTAGACATCGACATAACACTCGTAGACCAATTCGGAGCAATAGAGCGCCCCGTTGTCGGGCAGGAAGGCGTTGTCGTAGGGCTGGCCAATGAACGAGCGGGCACGGTTGAGCACATCATCCCCCTCGAAGCCCAGCACATTTATGCGGTAGACATCGGGGAAGAAGCCGCGGCGGTAGACCAGTGGCCGGCGCGCAACACCCTTCTCGGGCGTGGCATCGATAATCCATATCGTGTCGCCCACACTCTCGACGATGGCAACATGGGTGTACTGTCCGGTGGTTTCCTTGATGGCCCGTCCCATCCCCTTGCCATCGCTGAAGAAGAGCAGGTCGCCAGGGCGGATGTCAACAAGGCTGCTGTTTGACAAGAAACTGCGGTTCCTCATGCCTATGGGCATCATCGGAAGCATGGCCTGCCAGAGCATGGGCTGGTAGGTAACGAAGGCCGTTCCGGCACCGTCGAATGTCATTGGGAGCATCCACGGGAAGTATTCACCACAATCGATGGAGCTGGAGCCCGAGACTTTGATTGTGTCGCCATTGCGGTTGACAAGGGTGATGCGGTAGCCGCTGTAGCTGGTGCAGCCGCCTTGCCTGTCGAAAAACACTTTCTCCAAGTCTGCGTCGCCCTCCTCGAGGCCGAAATCGCACGGCGTGGGGAAGACACTGTATTGGCTGCCGAGACGTAGCAGAATATGCTCCAAACTGTCGGCATGGAAAGAACGTACCACCCAACGGTTACTGTCGACAGTATTCTCGGTTTCGCGCAGTTGGTCTCCCTGGCGCGTATAGCCAACGATATGTTCGTTATAGTGGAAGCAGCCGCCCTCATAGGTATTTATCAAAATGCTTTGCAATCCGCTACTGACAAAGGTTGCCAGCGGCTGGCTGTAGGTGTAGGGCTCAACGTGTCCGGCGGTGTCAACGCTGTAGTTCTGCCCGTCGTAGCGCAGGATAACCACACGGTCGCTGCGGTCGGGGTCGGGGCATATATTCCTTACACCTAGCGGCTTGGCTATACGATACCACCCCAAAGCATCCTGAAGGTAGATACTCTTTCCATCCGAGCGCCAGAGACGGCCGCCATGACTGAATGTGGGCAGCAGTTCCATTCCATACTTGCCCCACTCGCCGATGGTTTCGTCGAATTTCTCTTCGAGGGTCATGTCCTCGGTGAAGAGGCCGCAGGTGTCGGCCTGCCCGTCGAGAGCTATACGCACCACGCCCGACGGGGTGTCGAGATAGACACGCCCATCGAGGATGCCGCAGATACGGTCTCTGCCCGAAAGCTTTTCCCGCACGACCCGCTGGTGTTCCATATCCTCGATATATAGCAACTGACTACTGTCGTTGATGGCCCATAGGTTGCCCGAGACGGTGTCAACCTCGAAGTCGTAAAGGGGTTGCCAAATTGGTTGCCAATGCAGGCTGTCGCCCAAGGGCGTGATGAATCTCATGCCAGCCTCGATGGCGAGCAAATAACCCTTCCAGGGGCGCACGCGCGTAACCCAATACTGGTCATGAGGATTGGTTACTTTGTACAAGCCTTGGTCGAGCGGTGTGGGCCAACGGTGCCAGGTGCGCCAGTTGTCGTGGGTGGAATAGATGCGGTTTCCGTGACCGGCAATCCAGCCACTGTCGGCGGTAACCATATAGATATCGTCAATCCCCTGTTTGGTTTCGAACGCGCTGTCGCGCAGCACGGTGAAGGTGCGGCCGCTGTCGGCGCTGAATGTCAATATACCATTGTTGGAGCCCATCCATAGGCGGCCATCAGGATGGTAGCAGAAACCGTCGATCCAATGACTCCCTCGTCCGAACTGCACAGTGTCCCACGTGCGTCCTCCGTCGGTGGTGCGCATAACGAAATTGTAAGACCTCACACCCTTGTCGGGCAAGAAGCCAGCCACGACAGCGGTATGGTCGCCGAATGGGGCCACACGGTCCATAGTGGGCTCGTTATTGAAAGCTCCCTCCGCCTCGGCACTAAGCAGGTGCCACGAGGTTCCGATGCTGTCGGCATTGTAAACCTCGCCGCAACGGGTAACCTTCCATATCGAACCTGTCGACGAGATGCCATCATGCTCCGAACATCTCACATTGAGGTCGACGCGGCGGTCGCGCTGCTGCGACTGGAGAGTTCCAAACACAACAGCAAGGGCAATTATCAGCATTGCTGTCTTCTTCATTTACGGCTGTTTTTAGAATGCAAAGATACGAAATAAAATGTATATGTCGCGAAAATTGTGTATTTTTGCATCCGATATGGAACAGAACAATGAGAGCAAGATGGGCATCGGTGGCTTGCTACGCAGGCTGTTGCCCTTTGTGACACCCTACCGGTGGCTGCTGGTGACCACGCTGGTACTGACGTTCGCCGGCTCGCTGATGGCGCAGGTGAACGCCGTGGTGCTCGACCGGGCTGTGGATGCCATCAACGAACTGCTGCACCTCGAAGGAGGATTCCAATGGAGCGCGGCCGCCCGCATACTGATAACCATAAGCGCCATACTGCTGGGCAAAGAGGTGCTGGCGGCGCTGATCACCTTCGGGCAGCGCATCTTCGGCGAGAAGATACGCATCAACGTGAGCCGCGACCTCTCGTTGAGGGTGGTGGACCGGATATTGACCTTCCGCATGGCCTTTTTCAGCACCGCAGGCAACGAACCAGGCAAGCTGCAGACACGCATTGACCGCGGCATTATGAGCCTGAGTAATACGGTGAAGAATTTCTTTATCGACATACTGCCATTGTTCACAAGTGCGGTGCTTGCTCTTGTACTGATGTTTGCGGCTAATGTCTACGTGGGACTGGTGGCACTGGCGATTATTCCGATATACTTCTGGATTACCACTGTGCAAGGCCGCAGAATGAAAGGCTGGCGTCACCGCGTGTTCGGCACCCATCAGCAGTTGAACCACGGAATACTTAATATCATAGAAAGTATCGGCGTGATCAAGTCGTTCAACCGCGAGCAGGTGGAAGCCGCAAAACAGGCCACACTGCAGGAACAAAGCACCGACCAGCAGATGCAAACTCGCAGGATTTCTTTTCTGTTCGAGGGATTGAAAACATTCGTGGAGCAAATCGGCACTGTTCTCATTATAATACTTACAGCCTATCTTGTGCTGGTTGACTACCCAGGCATGTCGATAGGCAAGATAATGTACCATGTAATGCTCTTCTCGAACGTCAGCGCTCCGATAAGGCAACTGCACCGTATATACGACGACCTGAACGACGCGCTTGTATATGCCGAAGGATTCTTCGGTCTGCTGGATGCCGACGAAGAGGTGGAGAAAAGCGGGACGTGGAAAGGGGAAATCGGGAAGAAGGTGAATGGCCGGTTTGAATTGCGCAACGTAGAGTTCACCTACCCCGGAGGAACTCATGCCATTCGCGACCTATCTATGACTATTGAGCCGGGCAAAACCACTGCCTTGGTAGGGTTGAGCGGAGCCGGGAAAAGCACCATCGTGAACCTGCTTGATAAATTCTACTCGCCTGATAGCGGCAGCATCACACTCGATGGTATTCCTCTCGAAGATTGGGACACCGAGGGTCTGAGAGAAAATATCGGACTGGTACTGCAAAAGAATCATATTTTCAGTGGTACCATCGAAGAAAATATCCGTTATGGACGTCCATCCGCAACGACCGCCGAGGTGATGGAAGCCGCCCGCAAAGCATATATCTACGACCAGATAATGGACCTGCCGGAAGGGTTCAAAAGCAATGCATTACAACTGAGCGGAGGGCAACAGCAGCGAATCGCCATAGCACGCATGTTCCTCAAAGACCCACCAATTATATTCCTTGATGAACCCACCGCCAGCCTCGACGCAATAGCCACCGAGCAGATAAAGAACAGTATCGATGCCATAAAACAGGGTCGCACTGTCATTGTTATCAGTCATAACATCGGACAGATTATAGATAGCGACTACCTATATGTACTTAATACAGGTCATTGCGTGCAAAGCGGCACCCCTGACGAGGTGTACCGACAAGGAGGCCTCTACAAAGACATATTCGACGCTTCGGCCCGCAGCATGAATGTGGACAAGATAGCCGAAACGTTGCAATAACGACAGGAAACAAAAAAGGCGATGCATTTAAATGCATCGCCTTTTATATTTATACTTTTTTGTTACTGAATTGCAGCGGAAATCTCTTTTGCAAGGGCTGCAAGTTCATCAGAACTCATCTCCACATGGTGAGAAAAGCTCAAGTCTCCTGGTTTGTTGAGCGGTATAAGATGAATATGGGCATGGGGTACATCAATGCCCACCACAGCCTGACCAACTTTGATACAGGGGCACACCTTCTTCAGACCACGTGCGACACGACGGCTGAAAAGATGCAACTCGGTGAAAAGATCATCGTCAAGGTCAAAGATGTAATCCACCTCTTTCTTAGGTATGCAAAGCACATGACCTCGAACAATTGGGTTAACATCCAAGAACGCCAGACAATTCTCGGTCTCAGCCACCTTATAGCAGGGAATCTCACCTGCAACTATCCTGCTAAAAATACTTGCCATAGTGTTAAGGTTTTATCGTTCAATCTTCTTGAGTTCAAAAGTCATCTTGCCTGCCGGAACATTGACCTCGACCATATCACCAACTTTGTGCCCGAGGAAGGCCGAAGCGAAGGGCGATGTGATAGATATTTTAGCCTCTTTTAGGTTGGCTTCACTCTCTGGGACGATGGTATACTTCTGGGTTGCACCGGTCTTGGTGTTGCGGATGGTGATGATGGAGAGCAGGAGAACCTTTGAGGTATCGATCTTGCTCTCGTCGAGCAAACGAGCATTTGCCACCAGGTCCTGCAATTTTGATATGCGGGCCTCGAGATGGCCTTGAGCCTCTTTGGCGGCATCATACTCGGCGTTCTCAGAAAGGTCGCCCTTGTCTCGCGCCTCAGCGATGGCAGCGGCTGCAGCAGGACGGTCGAAAACAATCAACTGGTGGAGTTCATCCTTCAGCTTTTGTAATCCTTCTTCACTATAATATTTAATTTCTGACATGATTTTTAGTTATTTTTATGACGTTTAAAAATTAGGAAAGGCTATCTTGCAGAAGCCTTTCCCAATTTTTGGTTGTTTCGTTGTTTCGGCTCGAATACTTAGAAGCGCATCGTTGCACCGATGGAATGGGTGCCTTTGAGGGGCGATGCGGTGCGGTACGAGTAGTCGAGGGTGATCCCAGTGTTGCTATCCTTCTTCGAAAGTGGGATATCAACCGATACACCGCCGCAGATACCAGTATTGGCAGTTGCCGCATCGTTGGTCCAAAGACCGGGCTGGATAACATAACCGGCACGGAGCTGGAACATTTTGAGCAGACTGTATTCCAAACCGAGGGTGTAGTTATCGCGCAGGAAGGCATTGGACGTGAAAGCAGCAGCCAAAGTAAGGCGCTGATCCCATTTGTCGAACAGGAAGTCGTAAGAGAGACCGATGTTCAAGCAAGTAGGAAGCTCTATTTCGGCAGCGCGGGTTTCAACGGTAAAGTTGTTGCCTGCATGGTTAGTCATAGTCAGCGAGTGACCAGTGCCACCAAAGCTCATAGCAGGACCCCAGTTTTTAAGGGAGATACCAAACTTCAACTCGTCATTTTCACCAGTAACATACTGGATACCTGCGTCGATAGCGAAACCGGAGCCGGACACGTTATCTGTGGTTTCGGTGATCATCTTGACCGTGGCACCGCCATGGATAGTGTTTGTAAAGCTATGAGCATAGGAAACATTGATGTTCATATAGCTCGGCGAGAAGGTACCATTATCGCCAGCCTCAGGGCTACCTTCGGTAGTAACATCCAGCTGGCCAAAACCTGCCGAGAAGATATACACACCAAGCACACCAGACTCGAAAACACGGATACCAAGTCCGAAGCTATTGATTATAGCACCACTGCTCAGTCCTTTCTTACCACCATAGAGGATGGTGTTGGTGTAAGCCACCTCTATGTTGTTGACGAAGGCCAAGCCAGCAATATTAACGAAAGTAGCGTCAAGTCCACGGGCATTTGCCACATTGACTCCACCCCAACCGGTGCTGCGTGCCCATGGGTTAATGAGCAACTCGGCAGCGCCGCAAGTTCCACGGCGCTCGTCGTTGCCAGCCATGGCCGACTGGGCCGTGAGCGTCGTGAGAATCACAACTACTGCAAATATTTTAAATATACTCTTCATTTCTGTGATGTTTTGAGGTTATTCTTTCAATATCTACTAGAACTGGAACGAGTTGAGGTCGACCGGACGCATAGTTCCGAACCATTTGATAACACGTTCGCCAATGCCAGGAACACTGACATGAATCAGATACATACCGCCGGCAATGGGAATACCGGTATGGTTGTGAAGATCCCAGTCGATAGTGGTGGCATTTACAGGAGTAGGACCAAGCGTACGAACCAGAGTACCATCGACAGTATAGATGCGTATAACGCAACCTTGCTTGACACCGTTTTCAATACCAGTTGGCAGGTTCACTATACGAACCTTAGTCTCTAGCTGACTGGTGGTCTCGTACTTGGAGTAGCTGTAATACGGGTTGGGTACAACATTGATGCTGGCCAACAAGGAATCTTTGAAACTTTGGCGAGCATCGGTGGATGTCGCAAGATTCTCGAGGACTGCATCACTTGCATTCAGACGGAACTGATATGCCGGCATATTCTTATTAATAGCCTGAACCGAAGCATCAGCACGCTGCACGGGAGTACCATTGGGAGACATGCAGAGGTCATACGGCGTACGGACATCAATATTGATGGTTACATCGCAAGGAATACCGTTGAAAGCACTACCCTCGTTCATTGTCTCGTCACGACCCGGATACTTGAAGCTGTAACGCGGGGATACCAACGGCATATTAACCCAAGCAACCGAGGCATAAAGCAGCGACAGAGAGTCACGTACGGAAATCATTGCAGCATCGTTCTCGTCGTCGATGACACCTTTGTAGAGAGCCCAGTGACCACGATCGAAGAACGTGGTGTCCATCAAACGCTTGACAGAAGAGAGCATCTTCATTGCCCAGCGGCCTGCATCGTAGGAAGGTGTGCGGTAGCTAGTCATTGCATCAGTGTTGGCGACAATATTAAGGAACGGCTGATTGCAGGCGTTCATAATGTATACGAAGTGGCGTCCACCAAAGACATAGTTCTGGGTACCATCTGTCATCGTGTAAGTAGGATTCCAGAGCATATCACGGCCATTATATTGGACGTAGCGGGAATCTTCACCAAACATGATATTCAGACGTTCACCAGTAACTACATTTATTGCATAACCAGGGAACCAACCCATACCGTTGGCCGAGATATATGCGGGGTTATTGGGGTCATTGGCATCGGGAGCGATACCAAGAGAATCGCAAGTGCGACCCAATTTATCGACAGAGGCGTGAGCACGAGCGGAGAACTTACGAGCATTGCCTTCTGACTGAGTGTAGTCATCACACATTTCAATAACCGGGCAACGAGTCCACTTGGAGGTATCAGCAGTGAAGACAATTCTTACGCTCGGCAACTGAGACATATCGTTGAGGTTGAGAGCCTTATTATAAACATTTGTCATCAGGTGGCGCTGAATTCTATACTTATTGGACAAGATGTTCAGACTATCGAGAATGTGATCCTCAGGCATATAATACGACAGGTTGAAGCCCGGGTGGAACGGCAAAGTGGAAACCAAAGCATACGGAGACCACAAACCGCCAATGACGCTTTCGAACTCCTGGTTCTTATCAAGACCTTCCGAAGAACTACGACTATTCTGAGATGTAGAAGTTGCGGGGATATAGGCCTTAAAGAAGTCTTCATCCATATGAACCTCATTGAGGCTATATGGTGTGGAACCACCGTAGAACGAAAGGAATGCATCCTGTGCAAACTGCGTACCGGAACGAATCCAGTTGGATGTCATTGCATTGTCATTATCAGGAATACCACTCAACCACTGATAGTTCTCATTTGCGAAAGTCATTTCGTTGGCAAGCATAGCACCCTTGGTTGCAAAACCGCCGTAATAAGGACGGGCATTATTGCTATAAGCCTCGTCATTAAGAGAGGTGGCGGCAGGTTCGGGGTTGACCAACGTAATGGCAAGACCGAGCTCCAAGAAAAGCTGTTCATTGTAATGAGAGATATTAAAGTCAGACCATACGGTATCAACATATCGGACCTCACCATTGGTAGAAGTTATGGGGATCTGACCGCCATCTGCACGGACCACGCACCATTGAGTGGTCTTGTTGATGCCGGCGGTTGAGTCGTTCACAATATTATTACCTTGCTGTTTCTTGTTCCAGAAGAGAACATTGAACGAACCTTCTTTAATCTTCAACGGGTCGATAACACGAACATTGATAGGACCATAGTTCTCTTCGTATTGAGGATTTACAATGATACAGGGGTTGGTCATATACGACTTGTCAGCCGAGGTGGTAACATTGGACACAAAGACACCAGGAGCCTTTGCGGGTTCACCGGGCTTACCCATAAGTTCCTCAAGCGATGTCTTTTGCATACGGAGTACAGAACCTCCGTTACCATAACCCTCGATACGGACAATATTGGGGCACATGCCGAACTCGGATTGAGCCATCTTGCCGCCATCTTCTGCAGCAGGATTGTGCGGAATAACAGTAATCGGGGCAATACTACCGCCACGCTCATTCTTACGGCCAGCAAGATAGGGCTCCTTCTGACCATCAAGATATGCAGCATCGGTCTGAGAATACTCTTTGAAGCAGTTCTGCGAATAGGCAACAGCAACATAATAATATTCTTTATTATTGACCAATTTTGTATTGATACCGGTTGCGAACATATCGTTGGTAACACGGAAGACATGCTGGATACCTCTGTTAGCACCTTCAACCATAGGCTGACCAGAAAGGATACCAGTAGCAGAGTTGGTTGTATAGTTTACAAGAGTTCCAATCGGACGAGTGTTGGTAGAATCATAGTAGTTCTCAATATCGCACTGGGCAACAAGACGTGCCTTAGTAGGATCACCGATATCGGCAATAGATGCATTGGCATCAACCAACTGATAAATCTGATAGCCTTCAAACTTGAAACTACGCTCATCATCAGTATACTCTACCAGGTTATTGTTGTCATCATAGAAGGAACGGACAATACCCGGATCTATTTCGGAGTAAGATTCACCATAGTTGTTCGACTCGGGGTTGTCGTAGTGCAAATAGAGGATAACTTCGTTGCTGAGTTCCTGAGCAGTCATTGTCGGGGCGTCAGGACCATCAAGAACCTTGAAGCAGTTCTCGAAAAGCGACTGGCAAACATCATCAATCTGACGAAGAAGTTCAACAGAATTCCACGCAGGAGCAGATGTTGCCTGAGCAAAAGGAATACCAACAGTAATATAGTTAAGAGCACCGGGCTTCAGGGTGAAAGGACCTGCCGACTGCATAAAGCGGCGGTCGGAAACTGGATTACCAATGTTGGCTTCAGTCCAGTCATCAGGGTTGATCGTAGGAACCTCGCCTTTAGTACCCCAATGCCAAGGATCGCTATTACCAGGGAACATAAAATCACACTCAATATCTGTGACATTGCCACCGGAAACTGCATTACCACCATAGTGCATACGCTGACCATTCATCCAATAACCACGAAGGTAGTTATAATAGTCATTAGCCTTAGAAGGCTCACCAGATATAAGGTCAGTACCACTATTATTATAGTACACAAATCGACGCATACCGAAACGCTCATCGTCGACAATGTTGTTACCAAAGTTCACGCCATTGATGGCACACCATGCGACTTCATCGCCAGGAGTATTGTTCGGGTTGACCCAGCACATTCTTTCAGTAGCATAGAAAAGATCGGCATCGTCGCTAATAGCAATAGTATCATAAATAATACGACCTTGTGCATCAACCGAGTCTTGTCCACTTACTTTCTTCATCTTGTACTTGGCAAGGAGTGCTTTGATCTGGTCGTTGCCGTTAGACAGGATCCAAGGAATATTAATCTTGGGATTGTCCTTACCATCAGCGTCCATATACGGTCCTTGGAAGAAGTCTATACCTACTGCGGGAGGAACACCAGAATAACTACCCGCGCCAGGACCATCATTCTCATCACCATTGTAGCAGTAACCAAGACCTCGCTTAACGTCGCAACCGACATAGTCATCGTACGCATAACCAAGATCCGGATCGACCCACTGGCTAAAATAAGTCTCACGCAACTCATAAGTCGAACGGTTGATGATTTCGTACGAATAGAAGGTCATGTTGTTGATCTCGTCATTCGTAGAGAAAGCAAAAGCCTGCGCACGAATTTCAAGGCCAATAGGCTGACCACCTGTCTCCGTATGAGTATTACCCATGTCATTGAAGACCCACCATATTGTCTGGTCGCCTTTTAAGACTTGGTCAGAAAGGATACCACCACGTACAATGCCGGCACTAGTTTCCATTGTAGGCAGCGACACATAGTTCTGTCCTGGGTTCTTGGCCTTGATGGTACGGGGGCAAAGTTCGTTGTCAAAATCATAGTACGGATAATCGCCAGATTCTGGATGATACTCACCATCACCATCGGCATCGAAGAACGGGGCGAGATAGTTGGACACATTCTCTCCTTCACCCTTTGCCGGCCAGTTCTGGATAACATCCGGGATTTTATATCCACCGGAGTTGAGCGAACCATCCTGATAATGGGATATGAGTTCCATTACTTGGGCCTTCGTGATGACATAATGCTTGTCATAACGATTACATACCTCCAAATCGACAGCAGCGGTGTTGTCAATTTTCAGAGGACCCGGCCAATAATCATCACCATTCTGACCAAAACGCAATGCGGCAATACGCAACTGGTCGTTAACATCTGTACCACCAATCCACAGAGCGGCACAATACAGAGGGCTGGTATTTCCGTTTTTAGGTATATGGTACTGGGCTACGCTGCCGTCGTACCACATATTACCATAGCCGTTGATTTGGGCACGGACGTTGTTGATATTCAACTCTGCAGTACTTTGGGCACGCTTACATACTGCCGCCTTAGTCCGAGCCGTGGCGCCTTTGGCGTTGGTCTTCGCGCAGGTTGTACATTCACGAGCCGATACAGGTCCGGAAATACCAACCAGCAACAAAGAGACCAAAACAAGTTTGCAATATATACTTTTCATCTTTGTTTATTTTTTCACGTTGAGATTAGAAGTTATAAGACAGGGACAGTTTGATAGTACGCGGACTGGAGTAATTCCATGTACCATTGCGAAGAGTAATCATATAAATGTCGCGGAAGGCCTGAGGATCCATATAGGAATTGATAACAAGCTGCGACTCGGGATCTGTCAAGTAACCGTTATCCTCGGGGTTACCGGTAACGGAGAAGACACCAACAACATTACGGATGTCAAAGAGGTTGTTGATGGTAACAGCGGCGGTAATATACGTATCGCGCTTACCGACCTTGACCGGCCATACTTTATCAGCAATAATGTTGAAGTAGAAACCCCAGGGTAGACGAGCACCGCGGTATCCACCGACGATGGTCGACTGCGAGTTGGAGAATGCTTTGGTGTACGGACGACCCGACTGGGCAACAGCCATGAAGTTGATACCGAAGTTTTCAAGAAGTTTAACCTCTTTCTTACGCTTCTGGCCAGTGCTGTCAGTTACAATGCGAGTGATGGTGGGGCCATTGTACTTGGGACCACCGGCATAACGGAAGTCAACATTGGCTTTAAACTCATGACGACGGTCGTCGCTGATGGGGTTGAGCATTTTCAGAGTAGTATAACCTTCCTTGATAAGCTCGGTCATGGTGCTCGACGAAAGACCTGTACCTTCAGCATACTGCAATGTGTAGTTAGCATTGATTCGGATGTTCTTTGTCTGACGGAGGTCATATGCCAAAGTCACACCTTTGATAGTACGGAAATCTTTATTGTCATAGCTGTAATAGTTGGGGTTAGGATCTGCACCATTATACTGAACAAGCTGGATAAGGTCGCGAGTTTCTTTATAATACGCAGATGCACTGATTGCAGATGTGTTATTGAGAGCCTGCTGGAAACCAAGTTCATAGTTGGTAATGCGCTCAGGCTTCAGGTTGGGGTTGCTAATACTGGAAATCTGAGTCATATAGAGGTAGCTGAGATAACTGGCCTCCCAACCCGAAGATGGACGACGTGCGATAATGTCATAGCTGGCCTTGAACTGGGATTTGTCGCCAATTGGGAACGAGAAGGCGATACGCGGCATAGCAACAATCTGGGGTTTATACGGCTCAAATACGCCGTCTACATGGACCTTCCCATCGTTAACCGACTTCTGTCCGGCGTCATTACGATAAGGTGTCGGTTTACCAGAGACACCGTTCACGGCGCTGGGCGAAGAAACTTCCACACCATTTGCATCATACCAGACGCCATTGGGATCACGGTAACCAACAATGTTAGGAGCTGTCTGGTTGTCGACATCGGGCACCTGGTTGACGTAAGGAGTCCAGTCATCGCCAGCACCGGCATAAATCTCACCGTTGAAGCCATAAGTGGCACGACCGGCACGAAGATCTCCAACTGTGTAGGAAGAATAGAGCAGGTACGGATCCTTCATTACATATTGGTTACCGTCAAAGTAGTCGACACGGACACCAACATTGAAGATAAGGTCTTGGAAGAAGAACTTATCCTGGATATATCCAGCCATGTAAATGGGCGAGAAGGAAGGAAGATACTGGTACTTAGTATCCGTAGGATTGAAGAACTCCTCGAGAGTCCAGTTGGCACCATTATACTTTTTACCAGTATGATCATATCCTATATAAGAAACATACGAATTTCCGCTATTGAAAAGTTCGTTGGCCGAGAACATATCGATACCACCTGCAGCAACAAAATCTTCGGGTTTGTAACGGTCAATGTCCATCCATTCTGTTGCACCAAGGCCGAGGTATGTACGGAAAGCGGCGTCGAACGGAGTCTGCTGCTCGCTGTTAAGCAGACGGTCGTAACTGACATACAACTGCGAGCCGCGGCGCTCCTCAATGGGATTATCAAGATCCATCTGGAGGATATGACGGTTAGCGTTCTGTCGCATAAGGTTCCAAAGGCCATAGGCACTCAGAGAATATGAAGACTGCCACATCTGGTCATACTGGAAACCAATTTCAATTTCATGTCCAAGTACATCCGCCGAAGCTTTAGCCTGCAAATAAAGGTAATCATTTTGAGCCTTTGCATAGCTGCCACCTTGAACACCGACATTGCTGATCAGACCGTATATCGACGAAGGCGAGTCGCCATTGAAGAGGCCTTTGAAGCCACGGATGTAGTCGATAGTCGTAAGATAGGGGCGAAGATCGCGCAGTTCCTCGCTAGTGAACAGCTGCTCGTTGTAGTTTGCCAGAATAGGATTGTACTGAGAGCCGCTACCGGGGACATAAGTAACATTGTCATACCAGTTGTTCTGAACCATGGCCCACTGCGAAACACCACCGTAATTATAAAGCTGAGGCTCATAAGTCGGGACCTTTTCAGTAATAAACTGACCAATATAACCATACTTGAACACATCGTCAAGGCTATTGCCAAAGTTCTCATTATAACTCTTGGCGGTATAACGGTTCACCATACCTGTGATATTGTACATCACATTCTTAATGGGCGATGACGACTTGGCCTCATCTTCGGTCGATGCTTCGGCATCACGGAAACGCTGAGTGAAATCAACAGTCAGAACCATATTCTTCGACTCACTGACAGTCGAGCCCGAGAGAGGCATATTAAGCGGCGAGAGCGAAGCGCTCGGGCTATGGCTGGCGCTGAACTCTCCGGTGATCGTCAACGTAGCATAATCCGAGAAGCGGAAATCCAAGGCACCTTCCATCGCCACTGCATAGTACTGCAGATTAGGGACACGGCTTGCATCGCCATCGAAGTCCTTTTTGGTCAAGCGGGTAATCTCATGGAAGTCGCTGGCACGGAGTTCCGTCTCTGCAGCATAGTTTACCACATTGCTGACGGGATCGAACGAGAGGGGATTCTGCTCGATTTCGCGCACCTTAGCATCATCAACAATCTGATAACGATAACCCTTTACGCGATAGAACGGAGAATTCTCGTACGAAGCCTGACCAGTGAAACGGAAACCGACAAGGGTGCGCTCCACCGACGATCCGTCGTCAAGGGTAAAGTTTTTCTTGATGACCGGACCCGTCAGATAAACCATCAGGGTGTTATACAGACGGTAGTCGAGGTAACCCTCCCAACGGACCATACCTTTAAACTGGCTCGTCGGCGGTTTGAGGGTAATAACCTGAGTACCGCCGATAGCCTCACCGATACTGGCCGGGGTACCACCAAGGATAACCTGGATCTCAGCGATAGCTTCTTTGGGAACCGATACTCCCGTACGCTTACGGACATTACCCTGCATGGTCACCATACCACTCTCACCACGAGCTGTACCGCTACCACCATCGCTGTATCCGACGCCACCGACGGCAGCAACGATACCATCGACAGAGGTGGCCGGCATCTTTGCGATATCATCGCTCGAGATACGGGAACCAGACTCAGGGGTACCGATTTCAATCACAGGTACCTTCTGTTCTACGATGGTAACCTCTTCCATCATAGTGGTTGCAGTGGTCATTTCAATATTGACCACCGTAAAACCAGAGGCGGTAACGTTCACGCCTTCGCGGACATAGGTATTGTAACCCACGAAGCGAACTTCTACGTCATATTTGCCCACAGGCAACGGCTTGATGGTAAATTCACCGTCGAAGTTGGTAACACCGACGAGAACCTGCTTGCCATCCTGTTTGGCAATGACGTTAACCATAGGCATGGGCTCTTTCGTTTTGGCATCGATGACAGTACCCTTCATCGTGCCCTGAGCCAGAGCGGCAAATTCCGCCACTAGCAAGAGTCCGAGCGTCAATAGTACTTTTCTAAACATTCTCATTGCGTTTACATGTAAAGAGATTATTATTTTATTGATTTATTTCATCTATATATGGGTTGCTAAGTACAGTTTGATATATGACAGCCTGTCTTAAATCAAAGCCATTGTTCTTTTCATTCGCCACAGTAGGTTGCACATTCACGGCCACAGGTTGAGGTTTATGTTCTTTCACAACAGGCTTCTCAGCAGGCACTTCATATTCATAGCTGAAATAAGGGGATGAAATATTTTCCACTTCTTCGGCGGGTATTTGCTCATCATAAGTCTGCTCGTCCGACTCACGCTCACTTTCAGTCTCCACAACAGTACGCTGGAAACGTTTGTATAGAGACCACATTATTGAGGTGGCTACGAACAGTATGATGAGCAATATTTTCATCCTAGTTACTTATTTCTTTCTGTTACCTGCAACTTCAATATTAAGCGACCAATTCCTTAGTCTTCTGCTTGCCGGAAATCTCATACACAACCGAGCATGCGATGCACAGCGACGAGAAGACACCGACGAGAACACCAACCAGCAGGGCGAAGATGAATCCACGGATAACCTCGCCGCCGAAGATGAACATCATAAGCAGAGTAACAAACGTGGTACCTGACGTGTTCACGGTACGGGCTAATGTGGAATTGATAGCATCGTTCATATGGGTACGGAGGTCGCGCTTGGGATAAAGTTTGCGATATTCACGGACACGGTCAAAGATAACCACTGTGGCGTTAATCGAATAACCGATAACCGTCAGAACGGCCGAGATGAAGTACTGGTCAACCTCCAGATTGAAGGCCAACAATCCATGCAAGAGTGAGAAGATACCGATAACGAGAATAGTATCGTGAGCCAGAGCCGAGACGCTGCCGACACCGAAACGCCAGCTGCGGAAACGGAGTCCGATATATACGAACATAACCAACAGACCTCCGATAATAGCCCAGATAGAATGGACCAAATTGTCGTGGGCGATAGTACCTCCCACCTGGTCAGCCTGGATAATACCCAGAGGATTGGTTTCGGTCGATTTGAACTCGTCAATGCTGATATTGTCCTTGAAATATTTGCTTGTACCAGCGTAAAGTTTTTCAACAATCTCATTTTTCACATCGTCACCATCCTCAGCAATCTTGTACTTCGTGGTGATCTTCAACTGGTTGCTGGGGCCATAGGTCTTAACCTCGGGGGCGTCCTCAAACTGATCAGCCAAAGCCGAACGAACGTCAACGGCGTTTACAGACTGGTCGAAACGCACAACATAGGTGCGGCCGCCGGAGAAGTCGATACCGAAGCTCAAACCGCGAACGCAGAAGCTGGCGATGCAAATCACAATAGCGATGCCGGCAATCATATAGAAGGTTTTGCGACGTCCGATAAAGTCAACCTTGGCATTGCGCAGGAAGTTCTCCGAGAAGGGGAAGGAGAAGTTGATATTACGCTTATGGTTGAGGTTGCTGTCGATTATCAAACGGGTTACAAAGATAGAGGTGAACAGAGAGGTAACGATACCGATGCAGAGGGTAACTGCGAAACCCTGGACAGGACCGGAGCCGAACATGATGAGAACAAGACCCAGCAGGAAGGTGGTTACCTGACCGTCGATAATAGCAGAGTATGCATTCTTGAAACCATTCTCAACTGCATTGGCCACACTTGCACCGGCACGCAGTTCTTCTTTGATTCGCTCATAGATGATAACGTTACCGTCGACTGCCATAGCCATAGTCAGCACGATACCGGCGATACCAGGCAGCGTGAGAACTGCTCCGAGCGAGGCAAGAATACCTATTAAAAGGAATACATTAGTAATAAGGGCCGCAACCGACACCCAACCGGCACGATTGTAGAAGACCACCATATAGATAAGCACCACAATGAATGCCAGAACGAACGACCACAAGCCGTTGCGGATAGATTCCTGACCGAGCGACGGGCCGACCACAGCCTCCTGGACGATAACGGCAGGGGCGGGCAGCTTACCACTCTTGAGGATATTGGCAAGGTCCTTGGCTTCTTCAAGGCTGAAGTCGCCGGTAATGGACGAGCGACCGCCGGCAATTTCACCGTTGACACGCGGAGCCGAATAGACAAGATTGTCAAGAACGATAGCAATGCAATTACCAACATTCTGACCGGTTATCTTCTTCCACTCGTTGGCGCCCTCACTGTTCATAGTCATGGAAATCTCATTACCGCCAACGGTCGAGAAGTCCTGACGGGCATCGGAAATGCAGCTACCATCAAGCAAGGCGGAACCGTCTCGCGTGGTAACCTTTATTGCATAGAGGACATAAGTATCGGGGCCGAAGTGCTCATCAGCCTTTGCCGACCAGAGGAATTTGACAGTGCGGGGATCGTAGACTTTCTTTTCGGCGGCAGTGGCAAGCATTGCGCTGATAGCATCGCGATCCTTGCCTGCGGCAAGACCGACGATGGGGCCTTGAAGCAACTGTCCATCCTGAGTGATGTAGGGCATCAAGAGGCTAAAGAGAGGATTGCTCTGGGCAGCACGCTCGTCATTGGCACTGTTGGCAGCGGCACCGGCAGCACCGCTGAGCTGGCTGAGGCTATCGATGGCACTGACCTCTTCGACAGCGGTAGTGTCGGCCTCTTCGGCAGCAGGAACATTGGTGTTGATCGAAGCAAGATACTTGTTGGAAGCATCGAGGAACTGGAAGGCCTCGGTGTTGTCATAGGCGAGCCAGAACTCCAGCTGAGCAGTTCCCTGCAGGAGCTTACGAACACGCTCGGGCTCCTTCACACCGGGAAGTTCAACAAGGATACGCTCCGAAGCGGCAAGTTTCTGAATTGTAGGCTGAGCCACACCGAACTTGTCAATACGCTGGCTGAGAATCTGGTAGGTACGGTCGAAAGCGCTGGCAGCTTCCTCTTTGACAACCTTGATGACAGTCTCGTTATTATCGCCAAGCTTGATCTTGTCACGGAGCTGACCATTGAAATAGCCGGCCAGGGAGACGTTCGGGTCAAGACCGGTGATGGCATCGTAAAAAAGCGAAACGAAATCACGGTTGGTGGTCTTCTTCTGATTGGCAAGAGCGATGTCGATAGCGTGGTTGAAGAGGGTGTCCTCGGTGTGGTCGGCAAGAGCGCGAACCACATCGACTGTCGAAACCTCAAGCATGACGTTCATACCGCCCTTAAGGTCGAGGCCGAGGTTAATTTCGCGGGCCTGGCACTGGCGATATGTGTAGCCGAGATAGACCTTCTTTGAGGCCATCGAGTCGAGGTAGTGGGCCTCGCGAGCGTTCTGCAGCGAATCCACAAGGATCTGAGCCTCGTATTTGTCGGCTGCACGGGCGGCAACAATCTGCTTGGCCTGCTCGCTGTTCACATAGTTCTTTGCTTCGGCTTTTGCTTTACGTTCTACGCTGCTCGTTACGAAAGTAAACGACAATTGGAACAGACACACAAGCGCAAAAGCCCATACCAAAAATCTGATAAGTCCTTTATTCTGCATAGTTTAGGTATAAATTTATAGTTTTTATATTATCTACTTTGAATGTGCAAAGATACGAAAATTTCTTGACTCCGCAACGTTTTTTCAAAAAAAACATGTATTTTTGCAAAAAATTTCAAGATTACCAGCAAGATATGAACGAGAAAAAATATATTTCTGTCAAAGAATGGTCTGAAGACGACCAGCCGAGAGAAAAACTCATCTCAAGAGGCAAGAAGCAACTATCTAACGCCGAGCTCATTGCAATACTTTTACGCACCGGCGGCACAGGCTATAGCGCTGTCGACTTGGCGAAAGAGGTTCTTTCCTCTGCCGGGAACAGTCTTACGAACCTCTCACAGGCCGATTTCAACCATTTCAAAACCATCAAGGGAATGGCGCTGGCCAAAAGTGCCGCCTTGATGGCTGCACTCGAGCTCGGATGGCGCATGCAAGGCGAAATCAGCAACGAGAAAGAAACCGTTGTTGACAACAGCGAAAAGCTATTCAACCTTATGAGCCCAATGCTGGCCGATATAGACCACGAGGAATTTTGGGCAGTATACCTGAGCAATAGAGGAAAAGTAATTGATCGACAACGCATTGCCTCTGGAGGTCAGACAGAAACCAGCGTCGATCCCCGTATCATTTTTCGCGGTGCATTAGAGTCGAAAGCGGTCAAAATCATGGTGGCTCACAACCACCCGTCCGGGAATCTCAAACCAAGCCACGAAGACCGGGAGCTGACACGACATCTGGACGACATCGGCAAATTATTGCAAATAAAGCTTTTAGACCATATCATCATAGCGATAACACCCAATGGGAAAGCCGACTACTACAGCTTTCACGACAATGGCTTGATCCTCTAGGAATAGTCTGAAAATCACCTCTCTGCCGACACTTCGACCGAAACGGATTCCATCTGTCCGCCCAATGGCGGGTTGAGCTTACACACACTTACACTGACGGCATCGACCTCAGCGAAGTTGGAAAGCACTGCATCACAGATTCTTCTGGCGACTTTCTCCAACAGATTCGAAGGTATCGACATCTCTTTTTTCACCACTTGATACACATCGAGATAACTCACAGTGTCCTCGATGCGGTCAGAGCGTTCGGCACGAGCCGTATCTGTCTCGAAACGAAGGTCTACGCGGAAATGCGTACCTATGGCGCGCTCCTGTTCGAAGCATCCATGATGCGCATAGAAGCGCATGTCATTGATCCGAATAACTCCCATCAGATGATGTTGTCGAACTGATGGAGGAAACGCAAGTCGTTCTCGAAATAGAGTCGCAAATCGCGGATCTGGTACTTGAGCATAGCCATACGCTCAACTCCCATACCGAGAGCGAATCCCGAATATTCTTTGCTGTCAATACCGCAGGCTTCCAATACATTGGGATCGACCATACCGCATCCAAGGATTTCGAGCCAACCGGTACCCTTGCAGATGTTGCATCCCTTACCACCGCAGATATTGCACGAGATATCCATCTCGGCCGACGGCTCGGTAAACGGGAAGTAACTGGGGCGCAGACGTATCTGCGTCTGCTCGCCGAACATTTCCTTTGCAAAATAAAGCAGCGTCTGCTTCAGGTCGGCAAATGTTACCTTCTTGTCGACATATAAAGCCTCCACCTGGTGGAAAATACAATGGGCACGTGCGCTTATGGCTTCGTTGCGGAACACTCGTCCCGGGGCGATAATGCGGATGGGCGGTTTATGGGTCTCCATCACACGCACCTGTACCGACGATGTATGCGTACGCAAAGCGATATCCTGCTTTCCCTCCTCTTTCTGCACGAAGAAAGTGTCCTGCATATCACGTGCAGGGTGGTCGGGCGGGAAATTAAGTGCCGAGAAGAGATGCCAGTCGTCCTCAATCTCGACCGATTCTTCCACCGTGAAACCAATTCGGGCGAATATCTCGGCAATTTCGTTCATCGTGACCGACAATACGTGCCGGCTGCCGCGCTTCAGGAAATCGGCCGGCATTGTAAGGTCGTGAGTGTTGTTCAGTTCGGGGGCCTGCTCAACGAAGTTTTTGAACTCCTCGACCTTGGCTTGGGCCGCGGTTTTCAGTTGGTTAAGTGCTACGCCAAGTTCTTTTTTTTGCTCGGCGGGCATAGTTTTAAACTGCTCGAACAGTTCAGCCATTACGCCTTTGCGCCCGAGGAAACGCACGCGGAACTGCTCCACTTCGGCAGCTTTGTCTTTGAAGTTCTCTATGTTGGCCGCATGAATCTCTTCAATATACTGGCCTATAAGTGCTTTGATATCCATTTACAACTACTCTATTACTTTGATACTTATGATTCTCACATCTTCTTTGGGGCGATTGTTCTTGTCGCATGGCGAGGAGGCAATCTTGTCGACCACTTCCATACCTTCAATCACCTGGCCGAACACGGTATAATCGCCATCCAGATGAGGCGTACCGCCTTCGGTGGCATACACTTCTCTCTGTTCACCGGTATATTTCTTATGGAAACGCTTTCCGATCATTTCCAATCTTTCCTCGTCGAAAATCTCACCTTGCACGATATAAAATTGCGATGCCGACGATTCCTTTTTAGGGTTCACCGCATCGCCCTGACGTGCGGCACAAAGGGCTCCACGACGGTGGAAAAGTTCCTTGTTGAACTCTGCCGGCAGTGTATATCCCAGCGAACCCTCACCGAGAACAACGCCGGGTTCTGCATCGCGCGACTTCGGGTCGCCTGCCTGTATCATAAACTTCTCGATTACACGATGGAAAAGCAGGCCATCATATATGCCTTCTTTGGCCAATTTTATGAAATTATCGCGGTGAATAGGGGTCTGGTCATACAATTGGACCATTATATTACCCATCGAGGTCTCTATCATAACCTTGGTACCACTAGGCGTACCATCAACCTTATTCACAATAACTTGCGACATTGAAACAAACGCCATCAGCAAAAAAATTGCAAGAAAAGAGATTTTTTTCATAGCGGATACGATTATTTTTTTTAATTTTGCAATGCAAAAATAAGAAGAAAAAAAGACATAACAACATAAAAAATTCCACTTTTATGAACAAAAAAGTTTCCCTCCTGTCTGTCATTCTGTTTATCAGCATGTTATCATGCACCATTTTTACAGCGTGCGATAAGGATACCAACTGCTATCTCGACGTTTTAGTGGTCGACGAGACCTCGCGCGCACCCATTCCCAACGCAAAAATCACCATCAGCCAGAATGGTGGTTCGGTACATGACGAAGGTGTCACCAACGCCGAAGGCATCTACCAAACCCACTTCTCGGCACCGGCTGTGGTCAATATCAACGCCGTTCTTGATATGGAGAACGCAGGCGAACGACGCGGCAGCAATGCCGTCCGTCTGGTGGAGGGCGAGGTGAAAACCGTCACCATCCCCATGCCTGCCGAGATCTTCTATTAACACATAACTACCATAGTCTATGGCTTTTAAACCCACTCCCAGCGACCTCGAACAGATGTCGCTGCTCGGCATTTCCCCCGAGCGTCTGGAATCCCAGATAAACCATTTCCGCGAGGGCTTTCCCAAAAGCCACCTCGATGCACCAGCCACCCCCGACAACGGCGGCATCAAAGTACTCTCCGACAAAGAGATAACCCGCTATGAGCGGCAATATCGCACACTCGGACGCGGCAAGAAGATCCTGAAATTCGTACCCGCATCGGGCGCGGCAACGCGTATGTTCAAGGACCTCTACGCTTTCTCTTCCACCTACTTCGGCGTAGCGACCAACTTCGGCAAGGAATTCCCAGAAGTGAAGGAGTTCCTCGAGAACATCCGAACCTTCGCTTTCTTCGACGACCTGAAGGCCTGCATGGCTGCCGCCGACCTGGATATCGAGGAGTACCTTCAACGCGGCGACTATACCACAGTGATCAACTTCCTCCTCAAAGAACAGTATTTGGGATACGGCAGCCTGCCCAAAGGGCTGCTCAAATTCCACCGCTATGGTGCCCTGCAACGCACTCCTGTCGAGGAACATATCGTCGAAGGCGCCCTGTACGCCCGCTCGGACGACGGCACCGTCAACCTTCATTTCACCATATCGCCCGAACATCGCACAGCTTTCCGCCGCAAACTGGCCGAAGTGAAGCACTACTACGAGAGCACCCTCGGTGTAAAACTCAAGATAACCTTCTCGGAACAAAAGCATTACACCGACATTATAGCCGTCGACGAACAGAACAACCCGATTCGCGACGAGGAAGGTCGCCTGGTGTTCCGCCCGGGCGGACACGGTGCCCTTATCGAGAACCTCAACGAGCAGCGGGCCGACCTTATTTTCATCAAAAACATCGACAACGTGGTGCCCGACTGGATGAAGCACACCACGGTCATCTATAAGCAGGTGCTTGCCGGAATGTTACTGGAGCTTCACGGCAAGGTTTGCGACCATCTGCGCACCCTCGACAGCCATCCCGACGAAAAGACAGTCAAGAAGATAGCCCGCTTCGCCACCGACGAGCTGGGGCTCACCCTGCCCGACAGCTGCGACGCCGATACCCTGCACCGTTTGCTCAACCGCCCGATGCGCATCTGCGGTATGGTGAAAAACCTCGGAGAACCCGGCGGCGGACCTTTCTACACCATCGACACTCGCGGACACCGCAGCCTCCAGATAGTCGAATCGGCACAGGTCAATCACAACGACCCACAGCAAGAGGCTCATTTCCAAGGCTCCACCCACTTCAATCCGGTCGACCTGGTATGCTGCACCAAGAACTACCGCGGCCGATACTTCGACCTGCGCCAGTATGTCGACCCCATGACAGGTTTCATCAGCAAGAAGTCGAAAGGAGCCATCACACTTAAATCGCAGGAGCTGCCCGGCCTGTGGAACGGCGCAATGGCCGACTGGATCACCCTCTTCGTCGAAGTTCCCATAGCCACATTCAACCCCGTGAAAACGGTCAACGACCTGCTCCGCAAAGAGCACCGCGAAGGCTGAGCGAAGCGTGAGGCAAGCGTGCCCGCACGCACTTCCGAAGCTCAACGGCGAAGATACTGCCGACTGGAAGAAGACCAAATATCAACACTTTACACATAACCCGAGGTTGCAGCACGACAAAAAGTGATGCGACCTCTTTCTTTTGTTCCAAAGCCTGATTTTGCAATCATTTTATGCCCATTCCGGAACCTTGGAAACATGCGGTACATTCGCCGCTGCCGATTGCCCGAATCCAGGTCAAACGTTCTCCTGGGAGCAATCAGGCCTCATATTTCTACCACTGTTGTCCGCTTGTTGTCCGGTTGTTGTCCGCTTGTTGTCCGCTTTAAAAGCGGACAACAAGCGGACAACAACCGGACAAC
>ONYC01000191.1 GCA_900321975.1 uncultured Bacteroidales bacterium | reverse complement strand
TTGGCCATACCGTCGAGCACCTGCTGCATATCGTTGCCGTTGTCGATGACGACTACCTTCCAGAGGAAGCTTTCGAACTTGGCCTTGAGGTCGCCGAGGGTCATCACCTCGTCGACGGTGGCGTCGATCTGCTGGTTGTTATAGTCGATGGTGGCGATGAAGTTGTCCACATGCTTGGCGCCTGCGAACATGGCGGCCTCCCAGATTTGGCCTTCCTCAAGCTCGCCGTCGCCGTGCATGGTGAAGACGAGGTGCTTGTCGCCCGTCATTTTCTTGCCGAGAGCGGCGCCGACGCCGACGCTCATACCCTGGCCGAGTGAACCCGACGCCATGCGGATGCCGGGCAGACCGTGCTCGGTGCTGGGGTGGCCCTGAAGGCGGGTGCCGAATTTACGGAAGGTGGCCAGTTCGCTCACGGGGAAGAAACCACGGCGGGCCATAGTGCTGTAGATCACGGGGGTGATGTGACCCTGGCTGACAAAGAGCATGTCCTCGCCCTCGCCGCTCATGGTGAACTTGGCGGGGTCGAAGTCCATAATGTTGAAGTTCATGGCCACGAACCAGTCGGCAGTGCCGAGCGAGCCGCCTGGGTGTCCGCTTTTGGCGTTGGTGGTCATACGGAGAATGTCGCGGCGCACCTGCGTCGCAATCTGCTGGAGTTCTGCAGTTGTTTTCATTATTATTGTTGTTGTTTGTTTGTCTTGCTCCTCCGCACTTGCGTGTGGGGTTATTCACGCTTCGCGTGGTGGCGTAATTCCGGTACGCGTTGTATTATTGGTTGTTATTATATTATTTCTTCAGTTTGAATACGTATTGGCGGGAGTTCTGGTCGACGGCGAAGAGTTCGTCGCCGTGGCGGGTAACGCTGACGGTGAGGGTGTTCTCGTCCCAGTCGTGAATGGTGCCGGTGCCGCGGTCGCCCTTCATGGTAACATGGCCCCATACTCGTCCCTGGGCGCCGTCGGTTTCGACGTAGATGGTCTCGGGTTGAGCCTTCGTGTTTTTGGCGGTAGCGGCGGGCTTGGCGGCCTGCGTGGTGGCGGATTTCGCTTTGCGGTCGAAGTAGCTCTCGGCTGGCTTCTGTGGGGCGGGCTCTTCGTCCATAGGTACGAGGTCGAGCTCCACGGTGTCGGTGAATCCATCGACGACTACCTTCATGGGCTGTTCTGCGTCGCCGGAGGCGGGTGATGCGGCGTTTTTGTTCTTGCAGCCGCACATTGCGGCAAGGAGCACTACGGCGATAAGGATGTTGCCTATTTTCATAATGTTATGTGTGTTATTATCTGTTCCAAATGTTCCATTCGTAGGTGGCTTCCGACTCTTCGGGAAGTTGGGGGAAGAGGTTGAGTTGCATACCGTCGGGACGGCTTCCGGCGATAGCGGCTTCCACATCGTCGACCGTAACGGCATAGGTGCGCGGAGAGCGCGTCTGGCGGTTGTTCTCGACGAGGAACCCAACGGTTTGCCATTCGCCGTTGATATTGACGGCCAGCGCTTTGAAGAACCTGTCTGGCACATGGACGCATGCGGGACCTATATGGCGGTGGTCGACCGAATCGTATATGGGGCCGCACACCACCAGCACCGAGCCGTATCGGCTGGCCAAACGGCGCGTGAGTTCCTCGATTTTGCGCCAAGCCTGCGAGTTCATCTCATGGTCCTGGGGGCAGACATTGGTGAAGTAGTAGCTCTCCTCCAGCGCACGATGGCTCCATTTCATGTCGGCACGCGGCGCCATGTGCCCCTTGTCCCAACCCGAGTTGGAGTAGTCTTCGCGTGAGGCTTTGGGGAACTGCACGTCGGGGTCGCGGCTGAAGCTGTACTGCCCGTCGATATTGCCTGCCACCTCGGCGGCCGTCAACTCCCAAGCCACCCAGTCGGAGGTCAGCGTCAGGTGGTTATACGAGGCGGTATAGCCGGTATGGCGGATGATGTCCTCGTCGTCGCCATAGGCGGGCAACTCGGCACCTGCGGGGGTCGTCGACTGGGCGAATACCACCCCCGTCCGACTCCGGCCACAAGCTATAAACAGCACTACCGCCGTCAGCATCAGCCAAGTACAGGTCTTATGTCGTCGCATATTTTATATTAAATCTGCCTGCAAAGGTACGAAATAAATTCCAATGTGCGAAAAAAATCGCCTATGAAGAGATAAAAATGTTGTGGCAGATGAAAAAAATCAATTTCTTTCAAGAAAAAATGCTATCTTTGTAGACGGCAGAAAATCCGGTGATTGGCAATATCTGCCAAGGAATCAATGAATTAAAACTAATAATTGATATATACTATGGGACTGAAAAGAGTGATGGTACTTACGGGCGGCGGCGACTGCCCCGGCCTCAATGCAGTGATTCGAGGCATCGTCAAGCGTGCCTCGCAGGCTCAGGACTGGGAGGTGATAGGCTGCATCGAGTCGTTCAACGGCGTACTGCGAGAGCCGACCGAAATAGTGATGCTTGATGAGAAGACTGTAGAAGGTCTTCAGATACAGGGTGGTACGATACTCGGCACCACCAACAAAGGCGGCCCCTTTGCATGGCCGGTGAAGCAAAACGACGGCACTTGGACTACCGTCGACCGTTCGGACGAGATGCTCCGCAAACTGCAGTATATGGGTGTCGACGCCGTGATAAACATCGGCGGCGACGGCAGCCAGCGCATAAGCCTCGGTCTGGCCAAGAAAGGCTTGAATATTGTGGGTGTGCCCAAAACCATCGACAATGACCTGTCGCTCACCGACTATACTTTTGGCTTCCAGACGGCAGTGCAGATATGCACCGATGCCATCGATAAGCTGGTAACTACCGCCGCCTCGCACAACCGCGTGTTCATCCTCGAGGTGATGGGCCGCGATGCCGGCTGGATAGCCTTGCATTCGGCCATTGCCGGCGGCGCCGACGTGTGCCTTATCCCCGAGATACCTTACGATATCGAGAAGGTGAAAGAGAAGATAGAGCAGCGCTATAACAAGCGCCGTGGCTATTGCATCATAGTGGTCGCCGAAGGGGCCATGCCCAAGGGTGGCACGGTAACCGGCAGCGTCAGCGGCGAAGTCGGCTACCAGCATATAAAACTTGGTGGGGTAGGGGAGCAGTTGGCTGCCGACCTCAAAGCAGCGGGAGTTGAACACGATATTCGTTACACCATCCTTGGCCACTTGCAGCGTGGTGGCACCCCCATCGCATTCGATCGCGTGCTTGCCACCGAATTCGGTGTGCGCGCTATGGAGTTCGTAATGGAAGGCCGTTTCGGCCAGATGGTTGCCTATCACCACCCCGACGTAGTGGGAATCCCCCTCGAAGAGGCTGTCCGCGAGCAGAATCTGGTAGCGCCAGACAGCCGTCTGGTACATACAGCCAAAGGCGTAGGTATCGAGTTTGGCGACTGAACACAAGCGAATTAATAACAGATAAAACTGATTATGAAGAAAATAACCCTTATCATTGCCGCATGCTGCATGCTTCTTACGGCATGCGCCCAGAAAAACAACAGAAGCAACGACCCTCAGAACGACAACAATATGAAAAAGACATTAGTGGCATATTTCTCGGCCACAGGAACCACCAAGGCTGCCGCCGAGTCGCTGGCAGCGGAATACAATGCAGATATTTACGAGATTGCACCCGAGGTGCCTTATACCGCCGCCGACCTCGATTGGCGAGACAAGACCTCGCGTTCGACAATCGAAATGCAGGACAAGTCGTCGCGCCCTGCCATCAAAGGCCTTTGCGAAAACATCGCCGACTATGACACCGTGTGGATCGGCTTCCCCGTCTGGTGGTACACAGCCCCCACCATCATCAACACGTTCATCGAGGCACATGACCTCGGAGGAAAAGTGCTCAATGTTTTCGCCACCAGCGGCGGCAGCGATGTGAAGGGCTCCTATAACGACCTTAAGAAGGCATACCCGCAGTATAAGTGGGGCGAAAGCCGTCTGATGAACTAAAATAGCGT
Source organism: uncultured Bacteroidales bacterium (assembly GCA_900321975.1). GTDB lineage: Bacteria > Bacteroidota > Bacteroidia > Bacteroidales > P3 > Colimorpha. The sequence goes on along the minus strand of ONYC01000191.1, from coordinate 7,957 downwards.
GTAACAGATTCTCGAAATTTAAATTTTATATGCAAGGTAATTTCACCTATCACAATCCCACCAAGCTCCACTTTGGTGAGAATGCAATGGCCTGTCTGGTAGACGAACTTAAGAACTACGGTCCCGTAGTGATGCTCAGTTACGGCTCGGGTTCGATCAAACGCAACGGCGTCTATGACGCAGTAATGGCGGCCCTGAAAGAGGCCGGTAAGACGGTTGTCGAAGATGCTGGGGTAATGCCCAACCCCACCTATGAGAAGGTGCAGGAAGGTTGCCGTCTGGTTCGCGACAACAAGGTCGACCTGATCTTGGCCGTAGGCGGTGGCTCCACCATCGATTATGCCAAAGGCGTCTCGGCGTCGGCATACTGCGAAGAGGATGCGTGGCAGAAATACTGGGTAAGCCACAAAGATCCTTCGTGCAGGACGGTACCCGTCGGCGCTGTGCTCACAATGGTCGGTACGGGTTCGGAAATGAATGGTGGCAGTGTGATTACCAATCGCAAGGCGGGCTTTAAGCTGGGCAAGGTGTTCGGTACCGACCTTTTCCCGCGTTTCGCCATCCTCAATCCACGTTTCACGATGACGGTGCCGCAATACCAGATGGTGGCAGGGTTCTTCGACATCATGAGCCATCTTATGGAACAGTACTTCGCCGGCAAGGCGGATTGTACGACCGACTATATCAATGAGGGCCTTATGCGGTCGCTGATCCATTCGTCGCGTATCGCCGCCAATAATCCCCAGGATTACGAAGCGCGTGCCAATATCATGTGGACTGCCACATGGGCGCTCAATACACTCCTCAAATGTGGCAAGGGCGGCGACTGGGAGGTGCACCAGATTGGCCATGCCATCGGCCTCGTCACCGACGCCACCCACGGCATGACGCTTGCAAGCGTGTCGCTGCCGTATTACCGGCATGTTATGCATGACGGGTTGCACCAGTTTGTGCGGTTTGCCACCAACGTATGGGGGGTCCGCCCGGAGGGCAAGAGCGACGAGCAAGTGGCCAAGGAAGGTCTAGACTGCCTCGAAGCATGGATGAAGGAGATCGGCGTTGTGATGCACTCGGGTGAACTTGGCGTTACCAACGAAAATCTCCAGGCCGTTGCCGATGCTGTGCTTATTCTGCCTGTCGGCTACCGCACTCTCACCCGAGACGAGGTGGTGGAGATATTGAAAGAAAGCATGTAAAATAATCGCATGCAATGGATATTAAACCATATCGCCATGAAGTGAAATACTATGAGTGTGACCGTATGGGCATCACTCATCATTCGAACTACGTACGCTTCATGGAAGAAGCGCGTGTGGATTGGATGGACCAGTTGGGCTACGGCTTCGATCGAATGGAAGCCGAAGGCGTGGTGTCGCCGGTGGTGGCGGTGGAATGCCGCTACCGCCATCCGTCGACCTTCAAGGATGTGGTAGACATCGAAGTGAAGGTGGCTGAGACCACACCGCTGAAGATAGTCTTCAACTACACGATGAAGGTGGATGGCAAGCTGGTATGCACCGCCACCAGTACCCACTGCTTCCTCGAAAACGGCCGTCCCGTCTCGCTCGAGACCCGCTTCCCCGAACTCTACGCCAATGCCGTAGCCTCGATGGTGAGCAAATGAAAATATATTAAAAAAGTTTTTGCGGAATAAGAAAAAGGGTGTATATTTGCAAAATGCAAGTATCGCGCAATATATCACACAAGTGGTATATTGTCAATACTTTGTATGGATATAGTATATAGTTAAATTAACAATATGGAACCTAAAAAGATAAAATCAGCCCTTATCTCTGTCTTCTACAAGGACGGTCTTGAGGACATCGTAAAGGCCCTCGACGCCCAGGGGGTAACAATCTATTCAACGGGCGGTACACAGAAGTTTATCGAAGGCCTCGGCATACAGCCGGTGGCTGTGGAAAGCCTAACTGGCTACCCCAGCATACTTGGTGGCCGCGTGAAGACCCTGCACCCCAAAGTGTTCGGTGGAATCCTTTCGCGCCGCGATATGTTCAGCGATGGCGAGCAATTGGCTGAATATGAGATACCGGAGATTGACCTTGTCATCGTCGACCTGTATCCTTTCGAGCAGACCGTGGCCAGCGGCGCTCCCGAGCAAGACATCATCGAGAAGATAGATATCGGAGGCATCAGCCTTATCCGTGCCGCCGCCAAGAACTTCAACGATGTGGTGATTGTGCCGGCTGTGGATTACTACAAAGAGTTCCTTGGCATATACAAAGAGCAGGATGGTTGTACTACCCTCGAACAGCGCCACCGTTTTGCAACCTATGCCTTCGCCGTAAGTTCGAACTACGATACCGCCATCTTCAACCATTTTAACTGCACAGAGCAGTTGCCGGCTTTCAAGCAGAGCTGTAACCATGGTGAGGTGCTGCGTTATGGCGAGAACCCCCACCAAAAAGGTGTCTTCTACGGCGATCTCGAAGGATGCTTCGACAAGCTCAATGGGAAAGAGATAAGCTATAATAACCTTGGTGATATCGATGCGGCATGCGCCCTTATCGACGATTTCGAGGGACGGACGGCGTTCGCCATCCTCAAGCACAACAACGCATGTGGTATGGCAGTGCGTGGCACCCTGCTCGACGCATGGAAGGACGCCCTTGCCGGCGATCCTGTCAGCGCCTTTGGAGGCGTGCTCATCTGCAACCAAAAGGTAACCAAAGAGGTGGCCGACGAGATGCACAAGATATTCTTCGAAGTCTGCATAGCCCCAGACTATGACGAGGATGCACTTGCGGTGCTGCGTGGAAAGAAGAACCGCATAATCCTTCGTCGCAAAGGCTTCAAGATGGCCGACCCGATGTTCCGCTCGGTTCTCAACGGCATCCTGGTGCAGGACCGCGACACGGTAGTGCCTACTGCCAAAGATATGGCGGAGAGCGTGACCAGCACTAAGATCACATCCCAGCAGGCAGAGGATCTTGCCTTCGCCACCATACTTGTGAAACATACAAAGAGCAATGCCATAGTGCTGGCCAAAAACAGTCAGTTGCTTGCAAGTGGCACAGGTCAGACCAGCCGCGTTGATGCCCTGCGTCAAGCAATCGCTAAGGCTCAGAGTTTCGGCTTCGACTTGAATGGTGCAGTTATGGCCAGCGATGCATTCTTCCCCTTCCCTGACTGTGTGGAGATTGCCCATCAGGCCGGTATCGTGGCTGTCGCCCATCCGGGTGGCTCGATCCATGACCAGGACAGCATCGACTACTGCGAGAAGAACAGAATGGGTATGGCAATAACCGGAAAGAGACACTTTAAACATTAATCATACATGGGACTGTTATCATTCTTCAACCGTGAGGTGGCAATGGACCTCGGCACCGCCAACTCCATCGTCATATATAACGACCAGGTGGTTATCGACGAGCCGTCGATAGTTGCCGTCGACCGCAACAATAACAAAGTCATCGCTGTCGGTAAGCGCGCCCAGATGATGGACGGAAAGACCGACAACAAGAATATCGAGACCATCCGTCCGTTGCGTGGCGGTGTTATCGCCGACTTCGAGATGGCCCAGCACCTTATTCGCGAACTTATCGGCATGACCAATGTCAACCGTTCGTTCCTTCCGCCGTCGCTGCGTATGGTGATTTGCATCCCCAGTGGTATCACTAACGTCGAGGAGCGTGCCGTGCGTGAGAGCGCCGAACAGGCGGGCGCCAAGGAAATCCGTATGATCCACGAGCCTATGGCAGCCGCAATCGGTATTGGTATCGATGTGTTGCAGCCAGAAGGCCATATGGTGGTCGACATTGGAGGTGGTACGGCCGAGATCGCCGTCATATCGTTGGGTGGTATCGTGTGCAACAATTCCATCCGTGTGGCTGGCGACGTGTTCAACGACAACGTGGTGGAATACATGAAGAAGCAGCACAATATGATTATCGGCGTGCGTACTGCCGAGCAGGTGAAGATCGCTGTGGGTGCCGCCGTCAGTGAACTTGGCGATGACGAGGCTCCTGAGGAGTACCGCACCCTTGGCCGCGACCTGCTGACGGGTCTGCCCAAGGAGGTGAGTGTCAACTACAAGGAGATCGCCCATGCCCTTGACCGCAGTATCGCGCAGATAGAGACTGCAATTCTCGACACCCTCGCCAATACCCCCCCCGAGTTGGCTGCCGATATCTACAAGACAGGTATCTATCTGGCTGGTGGTGGTGCATTACTGCGTGGTCTTGACCGTCGTGTCAGTAGCAAGACCAAATTGCAGGTGCATATCGCAGAGGATCCGCTCCGTGCGGTGGCCCGTGGTACCGGTATTGCACTGAAGAACTTTAACAAGTTCTCGTTCCTGATTAGATAGTATCGGATTAGAGACAAAAAAGAGGCAGGCGTACCAATATGGCGCGCCTGCCTCTTTTATTGCCAATACCTCTAAATTACCGCTGTGTTGCGATATAGTCAGACACTTTCTTCCTGTCTGAGTTGAATGTGAGGATTTCGATTGCGCGGGAATAGTTTACAGGATCGCTGCAGTAGGAGTAGGCATACTTGAGGAAGTCCACCTGGGAGTTGCTGAAGTCGATGGTCTGACCCATGCGGGCAATCTGTGCCGAAGTGAAGTGGGCCGAACTTACAAGGGTCTTGGCCAAGGCAAGACGCTCGTTGTCGAACGATTGGGCTTTGAGCTGCATAACCATCATGTCCACATCGTCGTCGGTGGCCATGCGAGCGTTATGCTCGTGATGTGCCGGTGGATAGAATTCATCAACAAGCGGACCGTCGGGTCGTTCGCGGCGGAAACGACGCTCACGGTCGCCGTCAGGCCGGTTGTATGCCGGTGTGTATAGGTGGAGCATCTCCTGCCGTATATCGTAGTTAATGTTTACGGTTACATTGGGTTCACCTGGGCGCAGCATCATCACAGCAGCTTTCTCGGCCGGACGTTTGAGAACAACAATCACTTCGTGAGTTTGGTCTCCGATATCGTTCACTAATACGCGGCTTTGGGGCATCCGGTTCACGCGGTCGCCGTCTATAAAGACAGTGAATGACTCACCGTGCTGCGATTCGAAGCTAACGTTGTAACGGGTTGGTGGCGGAACCGCTCCGGGACGTGCGGGCTGGGCATATAGTATTGTGCCTAGGGCAAAGAGTGCAATGGAAAGCAAGAATCCCTTTTTCATCTCTTCTATATTTGAATTACTATATGATAAACGAGAACGTTTTAATTTTATTGTGTCGGTGCATATACGGCTAATAAAGGCTTTGATGGTATACAATGTTAAATTATGAAAAAAAATATTTGTATATATCGTGAGAATGTCGTAATTTTGCAAATTATTTTAAAAACTCAAACGTTATGCAAGAACCTACCCGATTGTTCGACCTGCTCCAATGGAGAAAAGAGTTGCATCCTGAACGCCCCGTATTCAGATTCAAGGAAGATGGCAAATGGAAGGACCATTATATTGACGAGTATATAGAGAAAGTTGACCTTATCAGCTATGCCTTGATGCACCTTGGTGTGAAGAAAGGTGAGAATATTGGCCTCATTTCGGCTGGCCGTCCAGAGTGGAACTATGTTGACTTCGGCGTGCAGCAGACAGGCGCCGTTCTGTTACCCATCTATCCGACAATCAGCGAAGAGGATTACCAGTATATTCTTAACGACGCCCAGGTGCGCCTGCTGGTGGTTGAGACTCCGGCTCTGTATAAGAAAATCTGCAACATACGCGAGAAGCTGCCTAAATTGGAAAACCTCTGCACCATCGTTCCTATAGAGGGTGTGAAGTCGATGGACGACATCTATGAGATTGGACGTCGCTATTTGTCTGAGAACCCCGAAGCTCCAGCCAAGTTGCAGGAGATGAAGGATTCTCTGTCTATCGACGATATCTGCACAATGATCTACACTTCAGGTACTACAGGAGTTCCTAAAGGTGCTATGCTGACCCACAGGGGCTTGATTATGAATGTGCAGGAGATTAAGGAGAGCCCGGGTAAGACTTGGACAAAGGCCCTTAGCTGGTTGCCTATGTGCCATATCTACGAGCGCATGATGGGATACCTCTACCAGTGGCTCTGCTTCGAAATTGCATACGCCGAAAGTATAGCCAAGGTTGGCGATAATTGCAAAGAAATCAGCCCTAACATGATGGCATGTGTGCCGCGCTTTATCGAGAAAGTATACGATAAGATATTCCGCAAGGGCGAGAAACTTACCGGTATGAAGAAGAAGATTTTCAACTGGGCTCTTGATCTGGCCTTTGAATACGACCTCGATGAATCGAAACTCAGTTGTTGGTACAAAATCCAAAAGAAGATTGCCGATAAGTTAGTATACAAGGAAATTCGCGAAAGCATGGGCGGCGAGCTTTATATGCTCGTAAGTGGCGGTGCTACAATCCAGCCACGTCTCACCCGTTTCTTCTCCTGTGTTGGCCTCGACCTTTATGAGGGTTACGGTCTCACCGAGTGTTCCCCACTTATCGCCGTTACCAATAGCAATAAGAAGGGCCGCAAGATAGGCTCCGTAGGCTTCGCAATGCGAGAGATTGAAGTACGTATCGATCCGAAGACTAACGAGATTCAGTGCCGTGGCGGTAATGTTATGAAAGGCTATTACAACCAGCCGGAACTTACTGCTGAGGCTATCGACAAGGATGGTTGGTTCCATACTGGTGATACAGGCTACTTCGATCCCGACGGATATCTTTTCATAACCGGACGTACCAAGAGTATGTTCAAGACTTCGATGGGTAAATATATCAATCCTGAGGTAATCGAGGAGAAAATGAAACAGTCGCCATTCATAATGGATATGATGGTTGTTGGAGCTGACCAGAAGTTTGCGGCCGCCCTCATAGCGCCAGATTTCGATATGCTCAAGGATTGGTGCAAGCGTCATGGAGTAACGGCCGAGACCAAGGAGGATATGATTGCAGACAAGGCGGTGGTAGCTCGTTACCAGAAGGTTGTGGATAAATATAACGCAGAACTTGGCGAGACAGAGAAGGTGAAGCGATTCGCCCTTGTAGCAGAGGCTTGGACTGAGGCCAACAAGATGCTCACGCCTACCCAGAAGCTTATCCGTCGCAACGTTTCCGCCGCTTATAAGGAGCAGATTGACGGCATGTTCAAGTAGGTTTCAGTCATATGGTTGAAGATATCTGACGCAATCATTTTACCATATCGTTTTTTTTCGTATCTTTGCAGTCGGAAAAAAGGTCAAAATGATGCGCAGACTATTCATAGTATTATTGTTATTGGTGACCGGCTGCCAGTGGTGGCCGGTTGCCGCTCAGCCGGTGTCCGACAAGACTCGCCTGCTTCTTATTATGGATTGCTCCAACTCGATGTGGGATCATTGGCAGAGCAATTCCAAAATAAAGGTAACACAGCAGGTGTTGCTGTCGTTCCTCGACTCAGTATCGCGACAGCACGATGTAGATGTTGCTCTGCGTGTCTTTGGACACCTGAACAAGGATCAATTCGGCACTCGTCTTGAGGTGCCTTTCGGTACAGACAACATCTATCAGCTGCAGAGCAAAATCAAAACCCTTGTTCCACAAGGTGGCTGCACGGCAGCCGCTGCACTTACCGACGCGCTGAGCGATTTCCCAGCAACCGGTTCTTCCAGAAATCTTATTCTTATCATAACCGACGGAATGGACGACTGCGACGCCGAGATATGCGACGTGGCACGTCAGGTTCAACTGTCTGGTGTGGTGGTGCAGACCTTCGTGCTTGGCATCGGCGAGGGGGCATTCCATCATGCCGATTGCGCAGGAAGTGTCTTCCCCGTCCCAAACGAGGAGGAATATGCCAAAACCCTTTACGATATTTTCCGACTCAGTGGTAAGCAAGCCAAGGTGGTGCTGAACATGGTGGACGCCACAGGCGTCCTCTACGAGACCGAGCACCCCGTGGCCTTCTACGACCACCGCACCGGCGTCATCCGCCAGAGCACCATCTACAGCGTGGACAGCAA
>ONYC01000193.1 GCA_900321975.1 uncultured Bacteroidales bacterium | reverse complement strand
GGCACCATTACCCCAGCCGTCATCATGCGCAATGTGTTCGAAAACCCCGGATGGTATACCAGCTACACTCCATATCAGACCGAGATCAGCCAGGGTCGCCTCGAAGCCTTGATGAACTATCAGACGATGATCGCTTCGATGACCGGCATGCCGCTCTCGAATGCCTGTCTGCTCGACGAAGCCACCGCCGCCGGCGAAGCCATGATCATGTTCTTCAACAGCCGTTCACGTCAGGCTGTCAAGGACGGTATCAACAAAGTGTTTGTCGACGAAGGTATCCTGCCCCAGACACTTGCCGTGATGCAGACCAATGCCGCCCCGCGTGGCATCGAGATTGTTACCGGCAAAGCCGCCCAGACCGAGCTTGACGGCAGCTACTTTGCTGCATTTGTGCAGTATCCCAACCAATTCGGCGAAGCCCAGGATTGGACCGGTTTCATCGCCAAATGCCATGAGAAAGGCATCTTCGTCTGTATGGCTACCGACCTGATGGCACTTGCCCTTATGAAGACTCCTGGCGAGATGGGCGCCGACTGTGCCGTGGGCAACGCCCAGCGCTTCGGTCTGCCGATGGGCTTCGGCGGTCCCCATGCCGGCTTCTTTGCCTTCACCGAAACCTTCAAGCGCGCCTTCCCCGGCCGTATCATCGGTTGGAGTGTCGACGCCAAGGGTAACCCCGCCCTCCGTATGGCTCTCGGTATGCGTGAGCAGCATATCAAACGCGACAAGGCCACCTCGAACATCTGCACGTCGGCCGCCCTTGTTGCCAATATGACTGGCTTCTATGCCATATGGCACGGACCGCAGGGTATCCGCGAGATTGCCACCCGCATCTGCGCCCGCGCCCACCGTCTGGCTATGGAACTGGAGCAGTACGGCTACAAGCAGTGGAACAAGGTCTATTTCGACACCCTGGCCCTGCAGTGCCCCGTACCCACTGCCAAAGTCAAGGAAGTGGCCCTGAAACACGAAATCAACATCCGTTATATCTGCGACGAGTGCATCGGCATCTCTATCGACGAGACCACCGAAAAGTGCGACCTCGACGCCATTGTGGCCTGCCTGGCCGAAGCTGCTGGCAAGAAAGCCGAACCGCTGGAGTGCAAGGGTTGCTGCTGCAAGTTCGCCGACGAAGCCATCCCCGCCGAATTGAAGCGTACCAGCGACTACCTCACCCAGAAGATATTCAACGCTTTCCACGACGAGACATCGATGATGCGCTATATCAAGCGCCTCGAAGAGAAAGACCTCTCGCTCAACCGCGCTATGATCCCGCTGGGCTCCTGCACAATGAAGCTCAACGCCGCCGCCGAGATGATGCCCCTCTCGTGGAGCAAGTTCGCCGGCATGCATCCCTTCGTTCCCGCCGACCAGGCACAAGGTTACCTTGAGATGATCCACGATATGGAACACCAGCTTGCCGTCATCACCGGTTTCGCCGGATGCTCGCTACAGCCCAACTCGGGTGCCTTCGGCGAATACAGCGGCCTGACCGTTATCCGCAACTATCACATCGCCAACGGCCAGCCCCAGCGCAATGTATGCCTTATCCCTGCAAGTGCCCACGGTACCAACCCCGCCTCGGCTGCCAAAGCAGGCATGGTTGTCGTTGTTGTCAAGTGCAATGACCGCGGCGATGTCGATATCGACGACCTGCGCGCCAAAGCCGAGCAGTATAAAGACACCCTCAGCTGCCTGATGATCACCTATCCTTCGACCCACGGTGCTTTCGAAGAGGGTATCCTCGAGATTATCAATATCATCCACAGTGTCGGAGCTCTCGTCTATATGGACGGTGCAAATATGAATGCCCAGGTGGGCCTTACCAGCCCCGGCCTCATGGGTGCCGACGTGTGCCACCTCAACCTGCACAAGACCTTCGCCATGCCTCACGGCGGTGGCGGTCCCGGTGTCGGTCCCATTTGCGTTAGCCAGAAACTGCTCGACTTCCTGCCCACCCATCCGGTTGTCAAAGTCGGTGGCGACAAGGGCAACACCATGGCAGCAGCCCCCTACGGCAGCGCATACCTTCTGCCCATCACCTACGGCTACCTGCTCATGCTCGGTGCCGAAGGCCTGGCCGATGCCACCAAGCACGCCATCCTCAATGCCAACTACCTCCGCGCCCGTCTGCAGAAATACTATAAGATACTCTATACCGGCAAGAACGGTATGTGCGGCCACGAGATGATTATTGACTTTGCCGAGTTCAGCCTCAAGGTGAGCGTCGGCGATATCGCCAAGCGTCTTATGGACTATGGCTTCCACGCCCCCACGGTGGCCTTCCCGGTACACAACACCCTTATGGTGGAGCCCACCGAGAGCGAGCCTCTCAGCGAACTCGACCGCTTTTGCGACGCCATGATTGCCATCCGACAGGAGATTGATGACATAATGACTGGCAAGAGCGACGAGCACAACAACCCCATCTGCAACGCACCCCACACCATGCAGGTTGTCTGCGCCGACGAGTGGAACCTCCCGTATTCCCGACAGAAAGCCGCCTTCCCGCAGCCGCATGTCGAGAAGTACTGGCCCACTATCAGCAAGATCGACGACGCCTATGGCGACCGCAATCTGCAAGCCGTCTGGGCTGAGTAATACTATCGATTATCTAGGCACCCGCGTACGCGGGTGCCTATTTTTTTATACCTATGAGGGATATTGCGAAGAACATCTTTCGTCGTGTCGTTGGTGAGCGGCAGTTCGACTACGTGGTCTACCGTCGTCATCATCGCTGGCTGTTGAAACACAACGGTTTCGATAATCACCGTGCCTATGGCGAGGATGCATATAAAGCACAGTGGCACAGACTGTCACGGAAGGTGGAACCTTACAGCTACCGCTTGTTCAGCCACTATTGCGGCCCTACGCCCGACATTGTCCCCGAGGATATAATGCACGACATCATAGAGCTGCGACTCAACCCACGTAAGCACTGGGACGAGTATGAGGACAAGAATAACTTCGCCAAATATCTTGATGCCAACCTGCTGCCCGAAACAATTGCCTATCGCCAAGGCAATGGCCCGATAAACAAAATGCTGGCATTCGGCAGTCGATCATCGCTAATTCTCAAGCCCTCGGTCAACACTTCGTGTGGCGAGAGCGTTATGCAATTCAGCAGGGTGGGGGAGCGCTACCTTTCAATCGACGGCATCGAGTTGACCGACAGTTACCTGCAGTCATACGGCACCGACTGGGTTCTGCAGGAGTCAGTGCGCCAACATCCCGATATGCAGCGTTTTTGTCGCACTGCAGTCTCGACAGTGCGCATGGTGGTATACCGCTCGCTCGTCGACGGCAGTCCGCACGTCACAGCGGCGGTGCTTCGTGTCGGCGCCGACGGCTCGGTGGTCGACAACATCGTTGCCGGTGGCCGTTTCCTGAAGGTGAATATCGCCGACGGCACAATCGAGGGCCCATTCATCAGCCGTTTCGGTTCTCGTTCCAACGTATGGAACGGCCTCGATATCACGTCAGACCTCTATCGCATACCCAGCTGGGATGCTGTGCTGCAATTATCAGAAAAGGTGGCCGACCACATGGGTCCGCACCACCTTATCGCGCTGGATATCGCAATCAATGAGCAGGGTAGGCCTATATTAATTGAATATAATATCGGCGGTTTCACCACCTACCTGTTCCATTTCACAGGCCAGACCGTCTTGGGCCCTTATACCGAAGAGGTCATCAGCTCGTTGTCAGCCGTCTCAACAGCTTCCATCAGCTGACTGCTGGTCTCGCCTTTTTCAATTTCGAACGTAATCTTATCCTCGTCGGCCGACACTTTGATAGTGTCGCCCGGGAGTATGACAGCCTTGATTATCTCGTCGGCCAAATCGTCCTCTATATAGCGCTGGATTGCGCGGCGTAGCGGACGAGCGCCATACTGCTCGTCCCAGCCCTTGGCCACCAGGAAGTCCTTGGCTTTCTCGTCCATCTCGACACCGTATCCCATTTCTTTTATCCGGGCGAAAAGTCCCTTCAGCTCGATATCGATAATACGGTGGATATCCTCGCGCTTGAGCGAGTTGAAGTAGATGATATCGTCGATACGGTTGATAAATTCAGGAGCAAAGCTCTTCTTCAGGCTCTTCTCAATCACATCGCGCTGCATGGCGCCTTTCTCGGCCTCGCGGGCGGCTGTGTTGAAGCCCACGCCGACACCGAAATCTTTCAGCTGGCGGCTGCCTATGTTCGAGGTCATGATGATGATTGTGTTCTTGAAATCAACCTTGCGGCCGATACCGTCGGTCAACTGCCCGTCGTCGAGCACCTGCAGTAGCACGTTGAACACATCGGGGTGAGCCTTCTCGATTTCGTCGAGAAGCACTATTGAATAAGGTTTGCGGCGCACACGCTCGGTAAGTTGGCCGCCCTCCTCATAGCCAACATATCCCGGAGGCGCTCCGATCAGGCGGCTCACGGCGAACTTCTCCATATATTCGCTCATGTCGATGCGTATCATGGCAGCCTCGCTGTCGAAGAGGTATTTGGCCAATATCTTGGTCAGATAGGTCTTGCCGACGCCTGTGGGACCTAGGAAGAGGAAGCTGCCAATCGGGCGGTTGGGGTCTTTCAGCCCGGCGCGGTTGCGGCGGATAGCCTTCGCTATCTGTGCGATAGCCTCGTCTTGACCCACTACCGAGCCCTTCAGCTCGTTCTCCATCTGCATCAGCCTTGTGCTTTCACTTTCGGCGATACGCTCCATCGGCACGCCGGTCATCATGGCCACCACGGCAGCAATATCGTCTTCGCCCACCACTGCGCGCTTCTCACGCTCGTCGTTCTCCCACCGTTGGCGTATGTCGGCCAGCTTGGCGGTGAGGTCGCGCTCTTGGTCACGGAGGTCGGCGGCCTCGCTGTATTTCTTCTCGGCAAGCACGGCTTTCTTCTGCTCGGCGATGTCGGCCACCTGTTTCTCAAGGTCGAGAATCTCCTGCGGCACATCGACATTGGCGATCCTCACTCTTGCGCCGGCCTCGTCAAGGGCGTCGATGGCCTTGTCGGGCTGCAGGCGGTCGCTGATATATCGTTCGGTGAGGTCGACACAGGCCTTGATGGCATCGTCGGTATAGCGCACCAGATGGTGATCTTCATATTTCTGGCGGATATTGCTCAGAATCTCGAGGGTCTCGGCCGGAGTTGCCGGCTCTACCAGCACCTTCTGGAACCTACGTTCCAGGGCGGTGTCCTTCTCGATATACTGGCGGTATTCGTCCAGCGTCGTTGTACCGATACATTGTATCGTGCCACGCGAGAGGGCAGGCTTGAACATATTGCTTGCATCGAGGCTTCCCGCTGCCGATCCGGCACCGACGATGGTGTGTATCTCGTCGATAAACACGATTATCTCGGGATGCTGCTCCAGCTCGTTGATGATGGCCTTCATACGCTCCTCGAACTGGCCGCGGTATTTCGTGCCGGCCACCAGCGAGGCCAGGTCGAGGCTCACCAGCCGTTTGCCGTAGAGCGTCCGGGGCACATGACCTTCGGCGATGCGTATCGCTAGCCCTTCGGCGATGGCGCTCTTGCCCACGCCGCTCTCGCCGATAAGGATGGGGTTGTTCTTCTTGCGGCGGCTCAGTATCTGGGCTATGCGGTCCATCTCCTTCTGGCGCCCGACAATCGGGTCGAGCTGCCCTTTCTGGGCCATTGCCGTCAGGTCGCGGCCGAAATTCTCCAGCGCCGGAGTGCCGCTCTTGCCGCCCTTGGTGGCGGCAGCCTTGGGGGCCCTTGGCTCGAACTCGGGGTCGGCGAAGGGGTCGTCGTTGTCGTCGTCCGACGTCTGGCTGCTGAAATCGGGCACCTCGCCGGAATCTGCCGACGAGCCGCGCACAGCCTTTGCTATCTTCTCGTAGTCCACACCCTCCTTCTGCAGCAGGTTGGCCACCAGATTGTCGCCCTCCTGGAGGATGGCAAGTATCAGGTGGGGGGTATGAATCTCGGACTGGTGCATCTTGATTGATTCCAGATAGCTGAGGCGCAGCACCTTCTCGGTCTGGCGCAGCATAGTGATATTGCTGTCGGGATCATAGTGCACATCGGTATGCACCTGGCTTATCTGGCTTTCGATACGCTGCTTCACCATGCCGAGGTCCACGCCCATACCTGTGAGCATGTTGACGGCGGCACATTCGGGCAGCCGCATGATTCCCAGGAAAAGGTGTTCCACGCCGATGGCTCCGTTCTTGAGGCGTATCGCCTCGTCGCGCGAGAAGCCTACGGCCTTGCGGGTGTTGTCGCTAAGTTTTGCTTCCATCTATACGTTGATAATATCAGTTTGCAAAAGTACTACAATTTCCCCAACTGCAAATAACGTGCCAGACAATCTTATCAACAGGCCGACGTTGATAGCTCCGCAGTCCTCGCCGCCAGCCCGCGCCACAGCCTAAAAAACAAGCGGCCGACCAACCGGTCGGCCGCTGTGATTTGCGATATCAGGCGTCGGCGCCAAATTGCATCAAATATGCTTTTATGAAGTCGTCGAGCTTTCCGTCGAGGACTCCGGCGACGTCGGAGGTCTGGTAGTTGGTGCGGTGGTCCTTCACACGGCGGTCGTCCATCACATATGAGCGTATCTGGCTTCCCCACTCAATCTTCTTCTGCGATGCCTTTATCTTGTCCTTTTCCTCCATACGGTGCTTGAGCTCGCGGTCGTAGAGCTGCGAACGCAGCAGGCGCATGGCATTCTCCTTGTTCTTGGGCTGGTCGCGGGTCTCGGTGTTCTCGATGAGTATTTCTTCCTCTACACCGGTATAGGGGTCTTTAT